>NVRO01000221.1 GCA_002400895.1 Planctomycetota bacterium | reverse complement strand
TGGGTTTGGCCCCATTCGTTTCCATGCGCTCGGTGTAGGTACGCAACCAGGCGACTCGTTGCGCATGACTGGATTGGGTGCCGCTAAAAATCCACGGATCGGCCAGCGCGGCGCGCCCGACCATCACTCCGGCGCAACCGGTTTGGTCGAACATGCGGGCAATGTCAGCGTGGCAATCGATTCCACCGTTGCCGATGACGGGAATCATGACGGCATTTACCGTGCGACTAATCCGATTCCAGTCGCATTGGTCGCGATAACTTTGGATACGTAAACGCCCATGAATACACAAGGCAACTGCTCCGGCCTGCTCAACCCTCCTGGCAATTTCTTCGAGCGCATTGTCATCGGTACCCCCCGCGCGGATTTTGGCGGTCACCGGCAGCGGACATGCTGCCACTACGGCTTTCACCAGAGTTTCAAGTGCCGGGGGGTCGTCGAGCAGGGCGGAGCCTGCGCAATGCTGATATACCCTCGGTGCCGGGCACCCGAAGTTCAAATCCAGGTAGTCGGCTCCGGCTTCAGCAGCATTGCGGGCGGTTGCGGCGATAACCTCAGGGTCGTTACCCATCAGCTGGAGGCCATGCAGCGGACCCGCAAACTTGTCACCGAGTTCCGCTTGCAGATTCTCCACCCCGACAGGTGGATTTGTCACCCGTACAAACTCGGTGCAAACGGCGCCGATGCAATCAGGATTGGTTTCCACCGCGAGACGTCGAAAGGAGCGGTCGGTAATTCCCTCCATCGGAGCCAACCATAGAGGAGGATTTACCGCGATGCCATCAGCAAGCTCCAGCGGAGTCAATTTCACGCCCTGGTCTCTAGAATCTCAATGTCGTAGCCGTCGGGGTCGTGGATGAAAATATATGGTGTGTTGGCTTCCGGTTTGGAACTGCGGTACCACCATCCATTTTCCACCACCTTTTCAATGATTTGATCAAGGTCATCCACGGTAAAGGCAAGATGACCGAATTGGGTACCAAGCTCGTAGTCGCGACCATCGTGATTATGGGTAAGTTCGATAAAGTAATGGTCGTCCTGGTCGGCCAGGAAGACCAGGGTGGCCTCGTCGCCAATCGTGTGCCTGCGCACCTCTCTCAAGCCGAGGAAACCACAGTAAAAGTCCAGCGAGCGCTCGATATCGCGCACGCGAATCATGGTGTGGGCAAGTCGCATGGTGAGATTTTACTAAGTAGTTATTCTGTACCGATGACTCTTCCTGACCTGACCGGAAAAACCGTGGTAATTACCGGGGCCAGCCGCGGCATTGGAGCCGCATTGGCCGAATCTTGTACCAGACGTGGCATGCACGTAGCTGGCTGTGCGCGTTCACTGCCGAGCGGATGTGAACTTGCCGAATCCGTGGATGTGGCCGATGCCGCTGCGGTTGTAGCCTTTGGCGAATCAGCGGAACAAGCGTTCGGTCGCATCGATTTATGGGTTAACAATGCCGGTGTGCTCGATCCGGTTGAAGCGGTTCGTAATATGGAGCAGGCCGACTTCGAACGTTCGATTGCGGTCAATCTGCATGGCGTCTTTGCCGGCAGTCGGTTTTATGCTCGTCACCTGCGTGCCCATGGCGGCCCCGGTGTGTTGATTAATATTTCCAGTGGGGCAGCCTGGAATGGCTACGCCGGCTGGGCGGCTTATTGCGCGGGTAAGGCCGGCGTCGATCGTCTGACCGAGGTCGTGCAACTGGAAGAAGCAGAGTCCGGTCTGCGCGCCCATGCGGTAGCGCCAGGATTGGTGGACACATACATGCAGGAGCAAATCCGCGCATCGTCACCCGAAGTATTCCCGGACCTCGACAAGTTTCTAGAGGCCAAACGCAATGAGGACTTCAACTCTCTTCCCTATGTAGTGGACAACTTACTGGCGATTGCTTTTGATCCGAGCCATGACACTTCGGAGGTGTTGATTCGGGTTGCGGCCGAGGTTCGTACAGCTTAGAGCTCTAGTCCGCGCGAGAACTTGGACCAAAGCGCCGGTTGCCAGCTGGTGTGCGCGGCAAAGCTGGTTGCGATTGCGGCCAGGTCGGAAGATTCCCCGGATTTAAGTTCTATCTCAATCGCAAAGTCGTCGTCGCAGAGGGTGACTTCCCTTTCGGCATCGGCCTTACGCCACTGCACGAAGTCGTAAGAAGCCTCCACTTCAAGCCGGTCGTTGCTTGCTCGCCACCACCATCGGTCTTGGAATACCTTGAAGGTCTCGAGTAACGCCTTGCCCTCCCATTCAGAGTCGGGCGCGGGGACTATTTCTTCCTGTTCTTCACGCTTGGAAATACCCCTGTGGTCGGCGGGGACCAGGGCCTTGAGGGTTCGCACCATCGAGCCATCGGAAGATTCACCGGAGCGAAATCTTAATGCCCAACCGGATTGGCGTATCGCCTGGTCGGCAGTGTCGAAATAGCAATCAACCAAAATCCGGTGACCACTGTCATGTACGGCAAGTTTGAGGTCATGAAGAATCTCAGGCATTTGCGCAAGCGCCTGGGGGCCTGGAGCCTGAAACTTGATTTCTGCTTCGATGTGACTCGTGGTTGCCTCCAATCAGAAAACCCGAGTCAAACCCGGATGGTCTTGGTCGGCTCAATGGCATCGACCGGTTTTTTCTTGCGGCCACCAAAGAGTTTGCCGAGCAGCCAGGCAATTGGATCGTAATAGCGGTCAACAACCCGCTCCTTGAGGGGTATGATGGCGTTGTCCGTGATTTCGATATGCTCGGGGCAAACGTCGGTACAGCACCTGGTGATGTTGCACAGGCCGGAGCCGAAGTCCTTGCGGATGGAGGCAATACGATCCGCCGTGTCTGCCGGATGCATTTCAAGGCTGGCAAGGCGAATCATGAACCTGGGACCGACGAAGTCCTCGTGCTTTTCATGGTCCCGCAGGACATGGCAAACATCCTGGCACAGGAAGCATTCGATGCACTTGCGGAATTCCTGAACCCGATCCACATCCTCCTGGCGCATGACCAGTCCCTTTTCAGAAGAGGACTCGCCCGGCTGGAAGGGGTGGATGCGCTTGTTCTGCTCGTAGTTCCAGGAAACATCGCAGACCAGGTCGCGGACGATTGGAAAGGCCTTGATTGGCTGAACGGTGACGGTGTTCTCCGGCTGGTAGTCGGACAGGCGGGTCATGCAGGCCAGCTTCGGCTTGCCGTCGATTTCCACACTGCAGGAGCCGCACTTGCCGGCCTTGCAATTCCAGCGCACCGCAAGGTCGCCGGCGTACTCGGTCTGAATCCGATGGATGGCATCAAGTACCACCATCCCTTCCCCGCATTCGACCGAGTAGTCCTTGAACTCACCGCCTTCAGCGTCTCCCCGCCAGATTTTGAAATTACGTTGACTCATGCCGAGCCTCCTTCGAGATCTTCCAGGCTTGAATGGGCAATTTCGGACAGTTGTTCAGGGGGGGCCTGGGCCGATTCCTGGCGGACATCCATGGAACCGTCAGCGGATTTGCTGATGATGACGTGGACGGCCTGCCACTCATCCTGCTCACCAGGGAAGTCGATGCG
>NVRO01000220.1 GCA_002400895.1 Planctomycetota bacterium | reverse complement strand
CGCTCGGACTTGACTATGGCGAAAAGTTGGACCGCTACTGCTTCGTCAACTTTTTTGAGAGCGAGTTGTAACTCGTCGGCTTCAATTCCGATGTCCTTGAAAATCGATCGAGCAGTGTGTCGCGGCGACAACCAGATTCCGTCATTGTTCCCATCAATGCGGATCGGGTTGGTGGCTGCCGCAAGTTCCGACATTAGTGTGTACCAGAAATCACCCTCGGGGAGTGGTCCGGTAATCGAGAAAATGACCCAGGAATCGTGCATTTGAGGTACTTCCAGCTTAAAGCTGACGGTCTCATCCCAAGCTTTTCCACGCGGTGACTTCAGCTGTTTGGTGGCTACAGCCTTTCCGTTCAGCCAGGCAGTAAGTATTCCGGGCTTCGCCCACGAGGCTCCGGCAACACGAACATCAATCTCAATCACGCCCCGGTGAGATTTGACCTCGCGACCCATCACCGAGTGGCCATCCTGGAGAGCATCAATGAAGAAGCCCAGGGATGCACAACTGTGCCCATTGATGAAAGACTCGCAAGCTTCCCCAACATTGATGGCACTGGGAATATCGGTAGAGCTTTGGACATAAGTACGGCCCTGTCCAACCATATCCCCGACCGTGTGGGAGTCCGAAGATCCGACTGCCATTATCCAATCACCATGATTTAGCAAGGAAAACCAATCTCTGAGCAGAACTTGGGTTGGGGTTTTAGGGGTTGTCGAGTTGAATAACTCAAAGGCGTCGAAGGTAAATTGAGTGTCACCCGAACGCGAGCCGGTCAGTTGGTCAAGGGAGAGTTTTCCGAATGGCCCGCTGTCGTTTTCTTCTGGCCAGCGAGGGTGATTTAGAATGACAACTTTGGCTCCTTGCTCACGCATACCCTCGACAACTCTCACCCAATCTTCTGGATTTCCATTTTCGAATCCCTGGTGTAAAGGAACGGGACCGTCGGCGTTAAGGGGAAAAGCATTGAAATGCCCGATGCCAGTTGACACCTCATTGCCTATTACCGAGGTGTACCATTTAGAGAGCCCCATTGCTACCTGAGTTGGTCGATAGTCAATGTTGTGGTTGTGGTCGGTAGCAATGGCCAATTCAACCCCCTCTCCCGCAAGTGTCAGTTGGCGCTCCTCGACAGAGGAGTCACCATGTCCGGAGTGGGTCAGAGTATGAATGTGGGTGTCAGCTGCGACGTAACCGGTGGTGTCCACTTCGCGACGAATGCTCAATGTTGCGTTGGTGTTCCCCCTGAAGTTCACTGTGACTTTGCGGGAGTCTGCCCCCCATTCCATTCCACGACTTGCCCAAATGGTGTACTTGCCCTCCGGAATCATGACCGTGCAACTTCCATCCTTGGGATAGATGACTCCGGGACGGAAAGCAATACTTTCTGCAACCGGAAAATATATTTCAGGCAAGTTGCCATCGACACCAACCACCGATATCCGGCAGGGGAGTGGAGTGGCGGTATCTGCATCACTTACCTTGATGGAAAGGGTGCCGAGTCGGAAGTATTCCCTAGGTGTCTTGGGGAATAATTCAATTTCTCCGACAGTGATATCGTCGGCACTATTGTCACAACTAAGAGTGAAAGTATTGGTGCCCTTATGGATCAATCCGGGTGGAATAATGTAGTGACGCTGCACCAAGTCGCCGCCTCGAATCAGTTCGGCAACCAGTTGCCCATTGATTCCAAGTGACCAGGTGTTGTCAACATGGCGTTGCTTGAGCAGAAGAATCCATTCACCGTCGCCCTGTTTCCGAGGAGATTTGAAGTCCAATTCCAATGGTCCAACCAGTGGTTGCTCGGCTGCCTCCGGCCATTCTGGAGTGGTGTCGTCTCCGAGATGAAAAAAGTCCTTGGTGACGGTAATGGAACTACCTTGCTGCTCGATGGTGCTGGCAATCAGCACAGCTCCTAGCATGGAGCAAAGCAGGGTGATAGGGATGGACTTGACACATTTCGGCATGGTGCCAGTTTATTGAAGCCTATGGGGTGAGTCGTAATAAAAAAAATCACCCCGCTGCCAAGGCAGCGGGGTGAGAAATGCTAAAGGCTAGAATCAGCCAATCATCATCATACCATTAGACATGGCGACTAAGTTTGCAGGCTTAAGGGTACCGGCGCACTCAATGACCTGTCCGTATACGGTCGGCGGAGCGACTGCAGGAACTGTCAAAGTAAGAGTCCCAGTTGCGGAATCCATGGTGAAAGGGCCAGCCAAGAACGGGTAAGAGATTACCAGCTCAGCAGCACCCAGATTCATGCTTCCAGAGTTTAGCCCAACAGCAAAGCCAAGTGTGTTAGCAGTACTGTGACCAGAAACGGACCAAGTTACGTTAGTACCAGGAGCGTAGTCGGAACTACCAGCAACAAGGGTGTTGTTGGTGTGACCGTATGCAAGTGAACTACTACCTCCACCGTACATCTTCATGCTGAAGGAACCGTAAGGGATTCCACCGAACCAGTAGCAACCACTCCAGTAGGCAGTAGGATCTTCCCACCAGAAGAAGTTTTCGTTTCCATTACCACAACCGGCTAATGGCGCGGCACATGGCAGGTCAAGAATCGGACCAGTGTCATTCATCAAGGACATGCCTGGGTTAGCACCGAAAGCCCATCCGAAGTAGCGCATTGCGCCAGCAGCGTCGTGGCTACGGAACATGGCGGCAACGTCAGTTGAGCACTCAAATCCACCAGCGAGGTCGATTCCAACACCCCAGCAAGCAGTGTTGCCGGTAGTTGAAAGAGGAAGACCACCGATGATGTATGCACATGTAGCAGCTGGAGGTGAGGTGCAAGGTACATAATCGTCGTAGAAGGCGATCAGGATTGCGCCACTGTTACCAGTAGGATCAAAGTCAGATGAGCAGTATGCAAAGTCAAAACCGTTGACTTGGTCAAGGTTTTGGCTGTTTGAATCTTGAACGTAACCTTCGTCGATCCACAGGTGGTCGGCGTTAGTGGCCCAGGAATTACCAACGGTGCTGAAGTAGTTGCCCCAAGTGGTGCAGTTGTACAGTACGCGGGTACCAGCGCGGCTAGAAAGAGACCACTCGCCGGAGGCCATCTCATACTCACCCAAGTACTTGACTGGGGTATTAGCTTTGCTGTGGAAGTTTGCAGTGTTTTGGGCAGCAGCGCCAGCGCAAAGTGCGATGACGGCGACGCCTGTGAGGATGTTTCGCAACATGGTTAATGTTTTCTCCAATTGCTATTAAGGGAATTAAGGATGGGGGTAAACGAAAGGAATTCGAAACCCCCATCAGATGAGGGAACGGCAAGGTCGGCTGACCCGCCCTTCGTAGACATTCAAAGGTATTCCAGAATCGGCTAAATTGCCAGCCTAGATTGAATAAAAATTGCGATTTCGTTAAAAAGTCTGAGGAATTAAGGGGTTTGAAAAATGCTGGAACAAAATTACGTTTGGTCCGTCGGCGGCTCAATGGTGGTCTTTGAAGGATAATTTGAGGCTTTTTTGTGCGAATTAAAAATATGTTTATTTAGCGTAAGTCATTTTAATCTAAATGGTTAGCCTAATATCGTGGGGTTCCA
>NVRO01000219.1 GCA_002400895.1 Planctomycetota bacterium | reverse complement strand
GTGATCGCCGGGAACGTCGCTACCGCCGAAGCCACCCGGTCGCTGATCGGTGCGGGTGCCGATGGCGTGAAGATCGGCATCGAGCGGAACAGACGACGGGGCGCGGCACCTACGTGCCTTTGGTGTTCGCGCCCGGCGAAGCCTTCCAATTCGATTGGAGCGAGGACTGGGCCAACATTGGCGGTGAGCGCGCCAAACTTCAGGTCGCGCATATCAAACTGTCACACAGCCGCGCTTTCTTGGTGCGGGCCTACCCGCTGCAAACGCACGAGATGCTGTTTGACGCCCACTGGCATGCATTCCGCGTCTTCGGCGGCGTGCCTGGTCGCGGGATCTATGACAATATGAAGACCGCCGTTGATCGTGTGGGCAGAGGCAAGCAGCGGGACGTCAATGCACGCTTCAAGGCTATGGCCAGCCACTACGTGTTTGAGCCCGAGTTCTGCAATCCAGCCGCAGGTTGGGAGAAAGGCCAGGTTGAGAAGAACGTGCAGGATGCGCGCAACCGCATGTGGCAAGTCATGCCGGTCTTTGCCGATCTGGACGAGCTGAACCAATGGCTTGAAGATCGCTGTATCGCCCTTTGGGCAGAGACACCGCACAAGGCTTTGCCGGGGTCCATCGCTGACGTGTGGGAGGCCGAGAAGCCCACGCTGATGGCACTGCCGCCGGCATTCGATGGCTTTATCGAACACAGTAAGCGTGTGTCACCCACATGCCTGATCACGTTCGAACGCAATCGCTACAGCGTTCCCGCCAGCTTCGCGAACCGACGTGTCAGTTTGCATGTTTATCCCGAACGGCTGGTCGTGGTCGCTGAAGGGCAAACGGTTTGCGAGCATGCGCGGATCATCGAGCGATCTCATCGCAAGCCCGGCAAGGTCATCTATGAGTGGCGTCACTATCTCGCTGTCATCCAACGCAAACCAGGTGCCTTACGCAATGGTGCGCCGTTCACGGAGATGCCGGATGCCTTCCGGCAACTTCAGGATCACATGCTGCGTAAAGAAGGCGGTGACCGAGAGATGGTCGACATTCTGTCTCTGGTCCTTCAGCACAACGAAGATGACGTTTTGTGCGCAGTGGAGCTGGCACTTGAAGCGGGCGTCCCCACCAAGACGCACATCCTGAACCTGTTGCATCGATTGATCGACCGCAGACCGACAGATCACCCCGAGGTCGATCCGCCGGACGCACTGGCATTGCAGTCAACGCCAGAGGCCAACGTCGATCGCTATGACGGGTTGCGACAGACTAAGGAGAAGCGCCATGCGTCATGACCCAGCAGGAGCTTCTATCGTGATCATGCTACGCAGTCTCAAGCTGTACGGCATGGCAAATGCGATTGAAGACTTGGTCGCCCAGGGCGCGCCAGCGTTCGAAGCTGCCACACCAATGCTGTCACAGCTGCTCAAGGCTGAGATCGCCGAACGCGAGGTACGGTCTATCGCCTACCACACGAAAGTCGCCCGCTTCCCCGCATACAAGGATCTGACGGGCTTCGACTTTGCATCGAGTGAGGTCAACGAAGCGACAGTGCGGCAGCTACATCGATGCGAGTTTATCGAAGCGGCCGAAAATGTCGTTTTGATCGGCGGTCCCGGAACGGGCAAGAGCCACACGGCCACTGCAATTGGCGTCCAAGCGATTGAGCACCACAGGCGCAAGGTCCGCTTCTTCTCGACCGTAGAATTGGTCAATGCGTTGGAACAGGAGAAGGCGCTTGGAAAGGCAGGGAAACTGGCTGAGACGCTGACGAAGGTCGACTTGGTCATTTTGGACGAACTCGGCTACCTGCCGTTCAGTTCATCTGGCGGGGCGCTGCTCTTCCATCTGCTCAGTAAGCTCTATGAGCGCACCAGTGTGATCATCACCACCAACCTTAGCTTCTCAGAATGGGCGCAGGTCTTCGGGGATGCAAAGATGACCACCGCTCTCTTGGATCGGCTTACCCACCGCTGCCACATCCTCGAAACCGGAAACGACAGCTACCGCTTCAAGGTCAGTTCTGAGGCAGCAAAGAAAACTGCAAAGGAGGCCAAAACATTGACCGCATCATAGACCACGACGCATAACTGAGGGTGGGTCAAATCTCGGTGAAAATACCGGGTCATGTATGGATACCCCCGTTCGCGCAAGATGGTTTTTCGACATAGCGACGTGTGATCGGGTGCGGTCATGTATCAGGCCTGTTGTGCGGCAATCAAATGACCGCTGGCCGGTATGGAGCTGCGCGGCTTTGATGCAAAATCAGTTCTGCGGGCTCTTGGCCCATTGACCCGGATGCGTTTTCAAAACCGTCGTCACCGATCTTTTGTCCTTACTGTCTATGACCTCCTCACACGCCGACTTCCACTACTGACTACTCGATACAATCAAGCTGCTGTCAGACGTGGATCTCTGTAATCTTCTTTCCGCGTTTCCATCGCCCACAGCGTTCGGGCCATCTTGTTGGCCAGTGCGATCGCCGCCACCTTGCGCGGCTTGCGTTGGAGGATCGAATGTAGCCAAGATCCCGGGGTTGTTCCTTTGCGGGTTGCCCACCGAATGACTGACATTGCGCCGATTATGAGTAGTCGCCGGATATCCCGTTGCCCCATCTTCGACGTTCGGCCCAAGATTTGCTTGCCGCCGGTAGAATGTTGTCGTGGCACCAGCCCCAACCAAGCGGCGAAATCCCGACTGCGCCTAAAGACACAAAGAGATGGAGCAAAAGCCTCTATCGCCATTGCGGTAATGGGACCAACTCCCGGCATAGTCATCATCCGTGATGAAGCATCAGTTCGGGCGGCTTCTTGTTTCAACGTCGCCTCCAACTTCAAAATGCGAGATGATAGATCATCGATTTGCTCAAGATAAATGTGAGCTGTTTCGACAACCAAAGGCTCCACTTCAGCTGCGGCCTCATCAATCAACCGCCGGATATTTGCCAGATTGGACATGCCTTGCGGTGCGATCAGCCCGTGCTCTGCCAGATGCGCACGCAGAGCGTTGATCGTTTGCGTTCTTTGCCGGACGAAAAGATCTCTCGTCCTGAAAACCATAGCGCGCGCTTGTTGTTGCGGCGACTTCGGTTCAACAAACCGCATAGTCGGCCGGCTGGCTGCTTCGGCTATGGCTTCTGCATCAGCGGCATCATTCTTTTGGCGTTTTACGAAAGGCTTAACGTAGGCAGGTGGCACCAGCCGCACATTGTGTCCCAAAGCACCTATTTCACGGGCCCAGTAATGGGCTGTAGCACAGGCCTCCATAGCAACTACGCAGGGCGGCAGGTCCGCGAAAAATGCCAACACCTGGGCCCGAGACAGCTTTTTGCGAATAGCAATGCCGCCATCAGCTGTGGTGCCGTGAACCTGGAAAACCCGCTTTGCTAAATCTAACCCAACAATGGTAACTTGTTCCATGGATGCTTCCTCCTATTAGTGATGTGACCCACATCACCTTGGCACATTGCGATGCCGTCGGGAGGGGGTATCCACCCCATCAGTTCTCAGTGACAATCAACACTATCGGTCCGTCTGCTGGGCATCCATCCATCCGAGCGCAGCCCGCCGGAGCACGTCCTCATAGGTCCG
>NVRO01000218.1 GCA_002400895.1 Planctomycetota bacterium | reverse complement strand
GTATCTCTGTTGCTTTGTGCTCTCGAATCTCAATTCCATAAGTAATCTCAACTGGTTCCCAGATTAATGTGATTTTTGAGGAGGAAGCCAGATAATGCTCCTCGGTAAGGCGAAGGTAAGGCACCACATCACCCTCAATTTTTTCATAATCAAATAAAGATCCAACCATACCTTTGTAATAAACAAAAGAAGTGTAATTACCTGCAGGCAATCTATTAGTGGTAGATGTCGTAACATCTGTAAGATTTTCATCATGGAAAACATGTCCCGTACTATTTAGAACTGTAAATCGATACCCAACCGAGACTGAATTCCATTCAAATACAATTGAATCCTTGTAGTGATAATAACCATCCTCCGGGTAATTTATCACAGGAGCACACCCCGTTTCACAGGTCGTAGACAAGGTTTCCTCAGTCTTCAAATTATTCC
The DNA here is from genome assembly GCA_002400895.1 of Planctomycetota bacterium. The sequence continues at coordinate 3,165 of NVRO01000218.1, read as the reverse complement.
AAGGAGCCATGGCAATTGAGAAAACAACATAAATCGATAAGGTAATCACTAAGGCGTCCCTCACCCAGATAACACTCCGACTAGACATCTTCACCACCTTTTAGAGTTCTCTTGGTGAGCATGATCCCAAATATTATGACCACGGAAATAGCGCCCACGTAGACCAAGACCTGGATAACTGCCAAAAATTCAGCGTCTGCCAAGATGAACAGGCATGCTGTCAACAAGAAAACGGTTGCCAACCAGACCACTGAATGAACAATATCATTCCCATTTACAACGGCCCAGGCCGAGGCTAGGATTAAGCTCGCCAGACCCCAGAAAACGAGAACCGCTAAATCCAAACTATCAGGCCTCGGTTGGTGATTCCTCGGTAGTCAGTCCACTCAAACTTGAGTTGCTTGTTGGTTCCATATGTAGACAATCTGCTGGACATACCTTGACACAGACTGAACAACCAATGCAGAGGGTATAGTCAAAATATGGATTTTCCACGTTCCGGAGCTTGCCGCTCTTAAGTGTCTTGTCATGAGGTCCTACGTCCATGATAATACAATTGGTAGGACAATTGTCCACACATTTGCTACATCCAATACAAGGGTCAATATCCAGTACTGGAGATTCCATCATATAATTAGTAAGGGGAAGTTGAGGAATATCCTCAAGGTCAACTTTCATTGTACGGGCTGGATAGATTAATCCTTCACGGCTTGTGTCGGCCATTTCATAAAAATCAGTCATAGTCATAGCGCCTGTTGGACAATAATCCTCACAGAATCCACAAAACATACAGTGGCCAAAATTTATTGCAGGCCTTTCGGGTTTATGCTTCCGTTTGGCCAGGTGTGAACCGTACCACGCCCTATCTTGTTCTTCATCCGATAATTCAACAGGCTTCATTTTCAAACATCTATTGGGACAGACCTCTGCACAAATTCCACAACCAATACAAAGATCCCAGATTATGGCATTCATTCCTCTGTAGGTTGGAGGCGGATCCCTTTTCTCCAAAGGATACATCACAGTGGCTGGTTTTCCAAATGTTGATTTGAAAAATTGCTTCATCGTTACTTTCATTGGATTAACGAAAATATCCATAATTCCTAGTTCACTTTTTTCACTCATTAGAATACCTCTGGAAGATTAACTATCGCCGTGAAATAGGGGTAGATCTCAACCATAAATATAACGATAAGGATATTTATCAGAGATAAAGGTAATAATTTTTTCCAGCCCAAAACAAGAATCTGGTCGGTTCTTATACGGGGCACAGACCAGCGTATAAATATCCAAAATATGATAATCAAATACACTTTGATCAAAAACCAGATTTCAGGGGGAACAGGCCAAGGTCCAGCCCATCCACCCAAAAATAGAATGGTCGCAACTGCTGCTCCTGCAAAACCTCTAATATATTCTGCCATCAAAAAGAACATGAATCTGATTCCACTATATTCAGTTGTCCATCCTTCAACTAATTCTGCCTCAGCTTCCGGTAAATCAAAAGGTACCCTTTCAACTTCAGCTAGAATACATACCATGAAAACGACAAAACCGATAAACTGAGGAATAATATTCCACATTGGTAAACCAAATAGCCAAGTAGACTCACGCTGTTGTTCAACAATAGTCACGGGATCAAAAGAGCCGGCTACCAGAAACACGCCTGCCATGCTAAGAAGTAATGGAATCTCATACGACATTAATTGGGCTGCTGACCTCATACCACCAATCATTGAATATTTGTTATTTGAAGCCCAGCCAGAAGTTAAAATTCCTATAGGAGCTATAGAAAAAGCAGCCATTATAACCATTAAACCAGCGGGTGCTGAAGAAGCTGCAAATCTATCAGACAACGGAAATAAAGCCAATAGAAAGACAGATGAAGAAATGAATATTATGGGTCCCATTGTGAACAGAAACTTGTCTGCCTTAGTGGGTATTATTAATTCCTTAGTTAACGCTTTTATTCCATCAGCAATATTCTGCAGGATACCGATGCCACTATAGTTTTCCTTGAACTTCCAAGAGGGTGCATTGCCTGACAGGTCTTCCCCTACTTCTCTCAAAGACCTAAAAGATAGCATTGGGCCTCTCCGATCTTGGATACGAGCTGCTATTTTCCTTTCCAAGTGTATCACCAAAATCAAATTGGTCATACCTACCATCAAAGCGATGTTCACTGCATAAAACCATGCCATTGTATCTAGACCTCCATCAGTAGCTAACCAATCTGCAATCCAGCCTGCCGGATTGCTAAATGGAGGGAATAAACCTTCCTGAAATTCAAATATTGGTATAAGAATCCTGATTGACAACTCGGCCATAATCCTGCATGCACCGAATAAGGTCATTTGTCAGTCTCCCCTATACAAATGTCTACACTTCCCATAATCGCGGGAATATCTGCAACCTTGTAGCCCTTGAGATAGTGAGGGGCTGCCGAAATCGTGGTGAACATCGGACTCTTGATCTTCCACCTGTAAGGACGATCCGTCCCATCCCCCACTATATACATAAGCGCCTCACCCCTAGAATCCTCTGTTCTGCGAAAGGCCTCTCCCTGTGCGCGAACTGGAATCGTCGAGGCTAACGTTGGCCCCTTAGGCATCTTTTTGAAACAATCACGGATTATTCTCATCGATTCCTTCATTTCATCTATACGGACCATATAACGGCTGAAACAATCACCATACCCGGGGCCCGCCTCTCGTGTTTGAATGTCCCAATCAATTTCCTCGTAGATCTCATAGGGGTCATTTCTTCTTAAATCAAATTTAGTTCCACAACCTCTCATATTGGGGCCAGTGATTCCAAGATTCTGGGCCTGGGCCGCCGTAAATTTACCAACATCCTCAGTGCGCATGCGAAAAATCTTGGAATTCTCAAAAAGGTCGCTGTATTCATCCAGCCGTTGCTCGAAAAGTTTCATGACCCTTTCAGCTTTCTCCACAAAACCATCTGGCAGGTCTCTTTTCACGCCTCCGATCCGGATATAATTGTAAAGAAGTCGACTTCCGCTTGGAACTTCAAGAAGATTCAAAAATAATTCACGATCTCTCCAGAAATAAAGGGCTCCAGTGATATGACCTAAATCGGGCATATATGAACCAGCCCACATCAGATGAGAAGCAAGTCTTTGAAGTTCTAACATTATAGTGCGAA
>NVRO01000217.1 GCA_002400895.1 Planctomycetota bacterium | reverse complement strand
TTGGCGAGAATATTCACACTCGCGGGAACTTATTTTTCATCGCTGGTAAACAGCAGAGCGAGCAAAGCAGGTGATATTCCCGGCAGGAAGAAGCCCTTGATGTTGGCGGGGGTCAAGTCCTCTGCTTCCGGCGCTCCGGCGGTGTAAACCACCGGGTGATTGTGGCTGATTGCGTCAAGCCATGCACCTGGGAGTTGTGGCAAGCCATGGCCCTCGCGTGCTCCGCAGAGGATAATCATGGCTTCGGGAATGTCATCTGGTGGGGCAGTGTCTGCAGGCAAAACTGCGACCCCCCAATCTTCCAGAAAACTATTGGCATCGGGGGTGCTTGCCAGTGCCAGGGCTATTTCCGGGCGCGGGAAGCGGCTACGCCCTGGCGCTCCCCCGTGCAGAGGTTTGAGCAGGCGTTTGGCGCCGGCTCCCATCACTATCGGCCGTTGCGCGTCGGCCTTGGATTCCAAAGCCATTAATGTCAATTTTTCAAGTCGGGCTACAGCTTCCTCAACCCGTTCCTTTGCCAGGTCACCGCGGTCCATTGCGTGGCGCAGGGACATGGCGAGGACGACTGGATCTTCAGGGTCGAGCAGCAAGTCACAACCGGCGTGGATTGCTTCGACTGCGAGCTCTTCGTGCGGACCGTCGCCAAAGCCGGTCATGCGCAGGGAGTCGGTCACCACCACTCCGTCGTAGCCCATATCCTTGCGCAGGATGTCCATCAGGATTGGGGAACGGGAAGCCGGGCGCATTTCATCGTCAATCAACGGGAACTCGATGTGCCCGGCCATGATGGTTGGAATCTGGTCGAGCAGCGCGCGATAAGGTTTGAGGTGTTCTTCGGGATCCTCGAAGCAGACTGCGGTTTCAATATGGCTGTCCTGGCTACAGCCGCCATGACCAGGGAAGTGCTTGGCGCAGGCAATGGCGCCACCGTCGGCGAGCCCATGCATCCAGGCACTTGCGCATTCAATCACTCGTTGGGTTTCTCCGCCGAAGGAGCGGTTGGCAATGATGGGGGAACTGACGCTGTCGCCGCCAATGCGATGGAGGTCGAGAACGGGTCCGAACACCCAGGGCACACCGGCACTCAGCGCCTCGGTGGCGGTGCGGTGGCCAGCGTCATAACAAGCTTCTTTGCCGAGCATGCCCAGTGCCCAGGCATCTGGCAGTGGGGTCAGGCCGGCGAACTGCTGTCCAGCTCCACGCTCGAGGTCGGCAGCGAACACGATGGGGTGCCCCGCTTCGGTTTCCAGGGTCTCGTGTAACCACAAAACGTCCTCTGCGTCGCCACCGAAGACAATGAAAAAGCGGGGGTTGAACTCGCGCAGACAACGCAAGGATTCGGCCAGACCCTCACCTTTGTCAAGGCGTATTGCAGGGGCGACCAGCCAATCGGTGAGACTGAATGACACGCTCTTACTTTATCTCTGCGGTAGGGCGATGATAACTGGCGAAGGTAGACTTTCGGCCAATATGGATAGCCCCCTGGTCCTTGTTCACGGTGGTGCCGGATCGGTTCCCTCCGACTCCCTTCCGCGCCATCGGACCGGGTGTCGTCTCGCAGCAGAAGCTGGGGCGGCGGTGATTGGTGATGGCGCGGTCGAAGCTGCCTGCGCGGCGGTGCGAATCATGGAGGATGACGAGGTTTACAACGCCGGAACCGGGTGCGCATTGAACTTGATTGGCGCAGTGTCCCTTGACGCTGCGGTGATGTGCGGCGCCACCATAGACGCGGGCGGGGTCTGTGCTCTTGGGCCATTCAAGCATCCGGTGTCGATTGCCCAAGCTCTCTTGCATGAGTCGCCGGTACTAATTGCTGGCGCCGCCGCCGATGATTGGGCCTTGGCGCATGGATTTGAACAGGTGCCGGAGGACGATTTGATTACTCCCAAGTCGGCTGCTGCCTGGCAACGGGTGGTCAAGGAAGGTGGCGCATCGAATTGGGCCGGGGGTACCGTTGGTGCTGTTGCCCGTGATGCCCAGGGGCGTCTTTGTGCTGCGGCCTCGACCGGGGGCACCATAGGGAAATTGCCCGGGCGTGTTGGCGACACTCCCTTGGTGGGTGCCGGCACCTATGCCGACGATGTTTGCGCAATCAGCGCTACCGGTGAGGGCGAGGCATTTGTGCGCGCAGTTTTTGCCGCCCGCTTGTCCGATGCTATTCGCGCCGGCGGCGAGCCCCAGGAGGAGTTGGAAAAAGCACTCGCGCGAATAGAACGTGATTTCGGCGGTCTTGGTGGCGCGATAATGCTGACCAGGGATGGTGGACCCTTCATGGCGTGGACCACCGATGGCATGTCGCACGCGTGGGTCTGATTAACTCCTCGCCAGTTCCGCAACCCCCATCCAACCGGCGCGGCTGCCCAGTTCGGCGACTCGCAAATTGAAGTCTTCGGCACTGCGCCCGAAACATTGGAGCGCTAAAGTTTGCAGCGCTGCAGGTTTGAGCAGGTCGAGAATCGGTGCAGCTCCACCACCAATTAAAAACAACCGCAGGTCAAGCAGCAGTGCCACCTGCGCCAAAGCTTCTCCGAGCAGGGTCCCGGCGTTACGGAATACGGTTTTGGCTTCCTTGTTGCCGGTACGGGCGAGGTCAGCGAGGTCGGGCAATCCTTCACAGTTGATTCCGCTTTCCCGGGCCACCGCGACCAGTGCGTGGGCACTAACCATCGCTTCCACACACCCTCTGGCGCCACAGTGGCAGGTGCGCTCGTGAGCCACTTTTACGTGGCCGAACTCGCCCCCCATTCCTTTTCCCCGCCATAACTCATGGTCAAGCACGATGCCGCCACCGATTCCGGTACCGATGGTCACGAGCAGGAAACTAGGATGATTACGTCCGGCTCCAAATCGTGCTTCGGCGAAAGCTGCAGCGTTGCCGTCATTTTCCATCATTACCTCACGCCCGATTCTCTCCGCCAGATCACGAGCAGGGCAACGGTCAATCAGGAAGCTCAAGTTGGGCGAATCTCGCACCACATTGTCGCCGCTGTCGAAGACCCCAGGTACGGTTAACCCGACCGGCAAATCAGAGCCTTCGGCGGCGAGTTCGGTGTGGCAATCGACCAGGATATCAATGGTTGATTGATAATCGTCAATGCTGGCAACCCGGTGTTCACGCCCCGGGCGCTCTCCCAGCAATACTCCCGCCTTGACGAAAGATCCACCCAGATCCAATCCGATCGCGCAAGGGCCGCTGGTAGGGCTGGTGCTCATTTGTTTTTTATTTTAGTAATCGAGTCGTTCGTGGAAGGGAACCGGCCACGGAACCAATAGTTGGGGTGGACGTCCGAACAACGGAGTCAAGCGCGAGTATCCGTCGACAAAGGCGGGGCGCTCACGCAAGTCGGCGAGCATGCCGGCGGCACGACGAGCCATCAGCGTGATTTGCTCCAGGGAGTGGTATTCGATGTTGCTCCAAGTGTCATTCGGGGTGTGGTAGTCGATGTGCTCGTCGGTGTTCAGAAATAATACCGGAATGCCGGCGTAGTAAAAGACGGCCTGGTCACTGCGGTCAAAGAACTCTTCATGTTCGGTGTCAAAGCGCAGATCAAGACCCTCGGCGGAGCGCGCTGCGATGGTCGGCATCAACGGCGATGATTTGCTGCCA
>NVRO01000216.1 GCA_002400895.1 Planctomycetota bacterium | reverse complement strand
AGCTACCAGCCGGCAATTGCTAAACTCTTGGCGTGCCTGGACAACCAGCCATCTTCCTCGATCGGGACGGGACCATTCTTAAAGAGGTGCCCTACTTGAATAGTGCATCCAAAGCACGCCTTCTGCCAGGCGTGGCCGAGACCTTGGCGCGTCTACACCAAGCCGGGGTTCTACTCATCGTTGTCAGCAATCAGTCGGGGATTGCACGAGGTTTACTTGACGAGGGTGACTTGCTCAAGATTCAGACAAAGATCGAGACCGACCTGAGAATTGCAGGAGCCGAAATCACCGCTTGGTACCACTGCCCCCATCACAACTCGGTAGGTAATCCTCCCCAACGCCGACGCTGCCGCTGTCGTAAGCCTCGCCCCGGTCTCCTCGAGGCTGCCGTGGCCGACTTTGACATCGACCTTGAGCGCTCTGCAGGGGTGGGAGACGACGTCCGGGATCTCCAGGCATATGCTGCGCTTGGGGTGCCATCAGTGCTGGTAGGAACCGGCAAAGGCCGCTCTGCCCGCCAACTGCTGGCGGAGCAGGGACGCGACCCCGACCTGTATTGCGCCCACCTGGCCGAAGCCCTGCCATGGTTGATGCGACGGACCGGCTCTTTGCAATATCCTTAACATGCGTTAAGGTAATAGTTGTTTAAAGCCGTTAATGTCTGACACGCCCCCCAATAAATCAGTCCTGCTTATCACATCTGGCAAGGGAGCCGCCGTTATTGCGGCGCTCGCAAGCGGCCCCCAATGGGAACTAAAAATTATTACTCCTGGTGAGTTTTTAGCGGCTCCGACAGCTCATTTACACGCCAACGAGCTTGTCCTGGTCAGTACCAACGGGCTCGACTTATGGCAATTGAGAGATTCTGTACACGTGATTGTGGCCGGAAATTTACCCTGCCTGCTGCTGGTAGGCGACCGCGGACTGGCCGGGTGTGAAGAACTGACGGGCTTGCCCCAGGTGCGCCTGCTTCCTGCACCATGGACCGCACCAGGTCTCAACGCTGTGCTTGAGTTCTGTCTGCGCCAGGACCAGGCCAGCGAATCCACCATCCCCGAGGGAGAATACCTTGCCTCATTGGTCGAGAGTTTTCGCGACCCACTTACCAGCGTACACGGTCACGTTGTTCTTTCCCAGGACAAGGCAGACGAGAACACGCGGGCATTCCTTGCTACTGCTCTCTATTCAACTGCGGAGATTGAATTGTTGCTGGAGGCCATTAACCTGGCCAGTGGCAAGGTCAGGCCGAGACCTGCACCAATCAAAATGGACGAATTTTCTGAGACTTTGCTGGAGCGAATAAGCAAGCTCGGCAGGAACGCCGAGGCTGATCAACTAGCTCCGGGACAAAGCACCGTCGACCATCGCTTTTTGCTGTGTGTGATGCAATTGGCACATGTCCTGCTGGACAAATTTGGCCCTGGCGGTATCCCCCATCTGTCAATTGAGACCACCGACAATGCCGACCAGGGGCACAGTGTGATGTTTTCCACGGAGGGCAGCGGCACCGAAGGCGACCATGCCCCTTCAATGTTCCTGCTTTACACCTTGCAATCGGTGTGTAAGGCCGGCGACTTGGAACTGGTAATAGAAAGTTCCAGAAGAGGCGTTCCTCTCTCCGCCGGAGTTCTTCTTAACCCGTAGTCTCAGACCGACGGTGGATATAAATTCAGGTACAAGATGATGTGGTAGAGCAGCAGCAACTGGTAAAGCAACAAGGCAATCACTACTCCGATACGCCCATTTCTAAAGTTCTTGAAAATACAGAACAGACTGGCGGCCAAACCGATTCCAAGTGCCTTGACCAGGACGAACGTGCTTGGCCCCATATTCAGCAAGGCAACCGCAACCGGGTTTGCCTCTTCTCCTCCACGCTGCAGATAAAGGAGGGTGAAATGGCTGTCGAAGAGATTGAGCAGTAAAAAAAAGGTTAGAGCACACCAGACCTTGATTGAATAAACATCAACAAAGCTGTCCCGTGGATGCTCACTATTTAGCCGCCGTCGGCCGCCCCAAAACGAATACTTGGACAGAAACGGGGTAGTACGCCGACGACGGTTTATCCCATCCCAGAGTGATTTTGATTTAGTGGGTGGCACGCAAAGGAACCGCCACCACGGTCAGGCCCAAAATGACCAAATCTAGAAAAAGGGATTGGTTTTCAATGTAGTAGAGGTCGTAGTCGAGATTTTCATGAATCGGGGCATTGCGACCTTCGGAAACCTGCCACAGACCGGTCAAACCGGGCTTGAATTCCAGTCGCATTCGCTCCATCGCGGTATAAGTCTCCACGATAAAGGGCATTTCAGGACGCGGACCGACCAACGACATATCCCCCTTGATGACATTGGCCAATTGCGGTAGTTCATCCAGAGATGTACGCCGCAGAAAATGGCCGACCACGGGAATAATCCGTGGGTCTCCGGAACTCTGCGGAGTCGCACTGTCCTCACACATATCGGTGTGCATGGTGCGAAACTTCAACATGCTGAAGGTGCGCCCACCCTCTCCCACTCTGGTTTGGGTGAAAAATATCGGGCCAGTAGATCCCATTTTTACCAGCACCGACACCAACAGAAAAATTGGCAGAGCGCAAATCATGAAGAAACTACCGACCAATAAATCGAAGCAACGCTTGAACAGCCGAACGTGATGACGACTTGCCTTATGGACAGGATGCAAGAGCGGAATCGTGTCAAGACTCTCCATAACGAATCGCTGGGAGAAGAAATGATACAAACGTGGAACAACCATGTACTCCACGCCGAGGCCTTCCAGGCGTGCACAGAGTTCGACCAGCGTGGTTTCGTCAAGCTCGGGTTTGGCGATGATGACCCGCCGGACCCGATACTCCTCGCACACCGATGCCAGAGCCTCGCAGTCACCAAGAACTTTATGGCCGCGGATCTGTTTCCCGATCAAATCGGCATCATCTTCAATGAAGCCGACGAAGTGGAACCCCAGAAACGGGAACAAGCGCATTTTTTGCTCGACCCGCAACGCCATCGGTCCGGAACCATAGACCACTACATTGGAATTGCCGAACCCGGCCCCGTGCAGAAAGCCAATCAAGTTGAACATCACCAAGCGCTGCACCACCACCAGCAGATAAGCAAAGACAAAGGTAGCGACAAACGGCCCTTTGTGCCACTTGCCTACGGTACTCGCAGTCACCGTCAACAACTCTGCGATTCGCGCAAGTGGAGTATCGGACATCCCCGGCAAAAACTTATCAAAGGTCCGTCCGAAATTCTTGAACAGGAATAAGTAAGCGGCGGTGAGCAGGAACCCGAGGCACACCGCCTTTAATGCAGACCTATATTCCTCAACGTTGAGAATGGATTTCTGCCACTGGTAGAGGCCGAAAACCCAAAAGCACAACAGGGTCATGAACAACGAGATGATTCCGAGGGAACGATGGTCGGCGAGCAGGTTACTGAAGGTGCCTCCGTGGACACCAGGCTCGGGAGCAACCAACCAGACCGCGAGCATGAAGGCGCCCAGAATGCACACCCCATCCACTACAACCTGAACAATCAGGAAAGCAGTATCAAAGTTCCGGCGTAGCCAAGTCATTTGTCAGGAAGGTACTTGCCAAGCACCAAAGAGATGCAGAAACTACCCTCCCCCTGCTGAATCGGCAAAACCCTTC
>NVRO01000215.1 GCA_002400895.1 Planctomycetota bacterium | reverse complement strand
GGTTATGGTGGCCAACCAATTGAATATTTTCACTCCTGTCGGTATGGCGACTAACATAGTTGTCAACATCACAATGAATCTGAATAGCGGATCAACTCCTGATGTGAACATGTGGTGACCCCATACAATAAACGATATCACACCTATTGAAGCAATCGCTATGACCATCGCATTGTATCCATATATTGGTCTCTTAGAGAAAGTAGCTACCACTTCTGATATTATTCCAAAAGAAGGCATCACAAGTATATAGACTTCCGGATGCCCGAAGTACCAGAAAAGATGTTGCCACAATACCGGGTCACCTCCAGCTGCAACATCGAAATACAAAGTTCCGAAAGTCCTATCTGCAAATAGTAATATCAGGGCTATAGTGAATACGGGCATTGCCAAAAGCATGAGAAAGACTGAGACTAATATTGACCAAGTGAATAGCGGCATCCGCATCAAAGTTACACCAGGGGCTCTTAACAATAGAATCGTGGTAAGGAAATTTATTCCAGTTATCGTAGAGGATGCACCCAGCATAATTTGCCCAGATATCCACAGATCGGTACCGGGGGCAGCTGACGTATTTCCGGTAGAGTATGGTGCGTATCCAGTCCAACCTACGTCCCCTGCACCACCGGCTAAATATCCTGCATAGATTGTTATCCCGCCAGCAGGAAGTAACCAGTAACTCAACGCATTCAGCCGGGGGAACGCCAAATCTCGCGCTCCAATCTGCAACGGAATTATATAATTCGCAAATGCTGCTATCATAGGCATTGCAGAGAGGAACACCATGGTGGTTCCATGCATGGTGAAAGCAGAGTTGTATTCTTGATTCGTCAAAAAGTCATTATCTGCATACATCAATTGAATTCTCATTGCCAGAGCTATAATTCCTCCCATTATCAAGAAGAAAAAGCCAGTGACAAAGTACAGAATACCTATCTTCTTATGGTCTGTAGTTACAACCCATTCCATCATATATTCCCAATATTTTCCAAAAATGTCCCCAACCGTTTTCTCAGTATTTACAATACGGTATCCGAAACCGACTGCACCAACTGTAACGCCCAACAAAATTATACTGTAAATCATCTTCTGGGCAAATGTAATTTTTCCATCATCAACAACTACGTTTATTCCAGGAACTTGTTTAGAGGCAACATTCCAATAATCACCGGAGTTGCCTAATCCATTCCCTGAGTTTCCATTAACAGAATTTCCATATGCAGTAAAAGTTACCGTTTTGGAATCGTCATTCGGAGCCGTCCAAATTACTATCCATTCTCGTTGGTCATTGCCGGTTTCTGTATGGGAAGCTGAACCATCCTCCCATACTTGAGTGTCATTACCTACGCTATCAACGGTTCCGCTATTCACCCTTAAACTGAATCCACCAGTTGCATTCATTCCTTCTGTAATTTCTGCATTCGGTCCTCCGGATATCGACACTGTAATGTTATACGACTCTCCAGCAGTGAAATTTTTAGGAGTAGTAATCGTTACCAATACCATCGGAGTTGGATCTACGTTGTGACACGAACAACCCGCAGCAGCAGTATTCGTGTCAACACCCGTAGGCAAAGACTCCCCACTGGGGATTGATATCATCGCAACAATTGCAACAATTGCAATAAACAACACACCAACTATCTTGCTATTCATCTGACGCAACTTCACACCTCTTCCACTATCAAGGTCGCCAGCATATTGGAGTGGCTTTCTCCGCAATATTCAGCACATTGTATCAAATAAGTTCCCGGCTCAAGTAAGGAACTATCAAACCATGTTTTAGTGTTTACATTTGGAGGTATATCTTCCTTAACTCCCAACTCTATAATGTAAAAACTATGTATGACGTCCAAAGCCTTTAGCTCAAGAACCACTTTTGTATTTGTTGGTACGTGTAATTCATTTATCGTTGACGTTCCATTTTCATAAGTAAAAGTCCAAAACCATTGTTGTGCCGTAACTTGCACTACCATCGTATCTTCGTCATCAGGACTATCCCAATAATAGTCCAAAGGCGCTAAAGAAATGTAAGTCAACCAAGCAACTAATATTAACGGACCAACAGTCCACATAACTTCAACGCGATTACTCCCTCTCTCTTTGGGAAAAACGCCCGCTTCAGGAGCATCGTCTGGTGTTTCTCCATCCTCCCGATATCTAAAAAATGCATACGTCAACCATCCAAATACCAGTAATCCTACTATCGCTGACCATATGATAAACTGATTTACTACCGGACTCAGCAAATCAGTCTTCCACCCTTGAGGGATATACGGTATTAGTGAATCCTTCAGAAGTGACATGTGTTCGGCTTTCCTCCAAGAAAACTGCACAATATCGTGCAGTCAGAGTAAAACCAGCATCGGTATATAAAATAATATTGGAGTCTTTTTTTCAGACATATAGGTCAATAACAATAGCAGGAAAGATTAGGGCTAGGTAATTGATAGAATAACGGAACACCCGAAAAGTATTTTCTGAAGTAGGTTCCCTCCTCAATCTATTAGACACATATACAAAATATCCACCCAGCACAGTAGCCATAATCAGATACAATCTCCCCAATCCACCTTGATAACCCAAAATCACAGTGCAGAGTAATAGGATTGTCGAATAAGCAACTATACTATTTCGCGTGTACTCTTCTCCTTTCACAACCGGTAGCATCGGCAAGCCCACTTTTCTGTACTCATCAACTTTGAGCAGAGAGAGGGCCCAGAAATGAGGGGGCGTCCACAAAAATATAATGACAAACATCAACCACGGAATCAAATCTGTCACAGTTCCTCCTGCTACAGCCCATCCTATCAAAGGTGGGGTTGAACCGGCGGCACCTCCAATCACTATATTTTGTGCAGTTCTAGGTTTAAGCCATACTGTGTAAATTAAAACATAGAAGATTGCACTTAGTGCTGCAATCGCTCCAGCTTCTATAGAGCCGTATTTCCAAAGTATTACAGAACCTAATGAAACACAAAAAATGCCAAATGTTAGAGCATGTTCAGGAGAGATGTGCCCCATAGGGATAGGTCGCTTATCCGTTCTACTCATTTTATTATCAAGATCCCTCTCATACCACATGTTAATTGTACCTGCCCCCCCTCCTGTTAGGGTTCCTCCAATAAGAACCACCAGACTCTGTTTAATTACTCGAATAATATCGTCTTTATCTACTATGTTTTCGTTCAACAGGTTGTATGCTACAACTCCACACACGGCAGTTATCTGTAATAGCATGACTACTCTGGGTTTTAGTAATCTCCAATAGACTAGTGGAAGTGACGGCAATTCTACGTTTTCATTCATGTCTGCCGCGCCTCTTGTGCTATCATTGCCGCAAAAGCTATAGTAATAAACATTATCGTCGCTAGTGTTAGATGCATCAATGATAACCATCCCGGAAATCCATTTTCGCCCATCATCACTAAATGTAGCGCTCCAACGATTCCAGCAAAGCATCCATGGAATATTCGTTATGGGCGCCGTCGACTACAATGACGGGATCCCGGCCCAGTACCTCCATGCGGCAAGGCCATACCACCTTCTCAAATCCCTGCTGTATCGCTTCATCGGAGATTGGATGGCCCTGATTTTGCAGCGCTTCCAATGCGGCCACGGCGGTAGCGGCGTTTTCCAACTGGAATCTGCCCAAAAGGGG
>NVRO01000007.1 GCA_002400895.1 Planctomycetota bacterium | reverse complement strand
TATGCGGCGCGATGATAGGTCGGTGACGAAAAATCCCGGGACAGCTTATTGTAATCTCGCGATGAGGCAACGTCTCCCCCTATGGATTGGATTAGTCGCCGGCTTGTTTGCGGTCCAGCTCGGCTGGTGGGGTCTTGCCTTGTGGCGACAGGGAGACACGGTATTCCAAAACAGCTATTCGGCCCTGCAGGACCGTCGGGGACTTGCACAACAGGAGTTGGCCTGGCGCAGCACCGAGGGCGGGAAAGATATGGCCGAAGTCTGGCTGGAACTTGCCAATAACTTTGAAGGGGTGGTATGGGTGCCGGCTGCCAATGAACTCCAACTCAGCGCCAGCGAGATTGAGTCACTGGAAAAACGCCGCAGCATCAATCGGGTGATGGTGATTGGAGAGGGCACCCTCTTTGCGATGCTGTGGGGAGTTGCCTTGTGGTTTCTTATCAAGACCAGCCAGCGCGACAAACACCTGGTGTTGCAGGAATCCAACTTTCTGCATGCGGTCACCCATGAGTTCCGCTCACCTCTTCAGTCCCTGCGGTTGGCGGTTGAATCCTTGCAACGTCGGCCCGACCCGACACGCGCCAAGGAATACGCCAAAATGATGATTGAAGACATCGGTCGCCTGGAGTCACTGGTCGACAACGTATTACTGGTCGGACGAATAGATGCGCGCGCCTTTAATCCGCAAGTTAACGTAATTGACATCGGAGAGTGTTTGCAGCAGTCACTCGACAAGTGGAGGACCTACCACCCTGAGCAAGCGGAGTTGGTCAGGGCAAATATCCCCGCCGGAATGCTCGCCGAGGCGGATTCGGCCTCGCTAGACCCGATCTTCCACAATCTGCTCGACAATGCCAGCAAATACGGTGAAGGCAGCTCCATTGATGTTGAGTTGGTGGAAAGCTCCGGTACTACCAGCTTGCGAATAAGTGATCAGGGTCGCGGCTTCACCTCTGCGGAAGGCGCTCGTCTGTTCGATCGCTTCTGGAGGGCCGGAGATGAACGGGTGCGTACTTCCCCGGGAGTCGGGCTCGGCTTGTACCTTGTGGCTACCCTGGTCCATGCCCAAGGGGCGACGGTCAATGCTCAATCCGATGGGCACGGACAAGGGGCAACCTTTATAATTTCCTGGGCAAGTACTGCCGCAAGCTGAGTCTGGTCATGAGCAAACGAATCCTTGTTGTCGAAGACGAACCGCGCATCCAGCGCCTGGTTTGTGACAACCTCGAAGCCGAAGGCTATCGCGTATTAGCTGTCGCTGACGGTGAATCAGGATTGGAACAAGCACGCAAGAGCGGGATTGATTTAATCCTGCTCGACGTGATGTTGCCGGGTATCAGCGGCTCGGAAATATGTCAGCGGCTGAGAGCAGAAGGTATTCGTACTCCGATTCTATTCGTGACAGCCCGTGACTTGCCGCGCGACCGGGTCGAGGGATTGCATCTTGGAGGTGATGACTACCTGGTTAAACCATTCCATCTCGAAGAATTGCTGGCGCGGGTAGAGGCACTCCTGCGCCGATCTGGTTGGGGCAAGGAACAGGTTGAGGCACGAGTCGACATTGGCGCGGGCTGGGTCGACCTCGAGACTCACGAGGCTTGCTCGATTAACGGCCAGATTGAAACCCTGCCGCGCAAGGAGTTCGGAATAATCCGCTTACTAATCGAAGCCCGGGGCGGCATCGTCAGCCGCAACGACATCCTCGACAAGGTTTGGGCAACGGAGACTGACCCTACTCCCCGAACCGTAGATAATTTCGTAGTAAGACTGCGTAAGAGATTCGAGCAGAATGCAAATGACCCCGCGCACCTGATTACAGTACGCGGGGTCGGCTATCGCTTGAAGTAGCGTTAGAAGCTCAACACACCTGCAAATCCCTGAGGGCCAACGGGAATGCTCTTGGCTTCGACATGAATCCAGTAGACCCCTCCCTGGGGATTATAAATCAATATTTGCTCAATGCTATTCTTGGCGTCCTGGGTAGTCGGGTTGGGAGTTGCGGAGCCATCGGCGGTGCTAAGAATGCCGCCATGGTAAATGGTGCCATTCGGAGCCCGCAGGCGAAGGTTGATGTCGTTCACGACCGGATTAGAGGCATTGGCGGCACCAGGTTCATCGCTAAATGCCAGGGTCAAGCGTAGTTCACTTCTACCACTCGGCAGAGTGAATTTGTAGTACTTGTTGTCGCCGGTTTCCAAGCCATTGGCATGAGGAACATCTGCTACGTAAACACGACGGCTATCACCTGCGAAGTACAGGCCATTGTCAAGCAGGATGCGGCCGTATCCTTCCTTGTTGCCGAGATAGCCGGAAATTCCGGTCATATCAACCGCACCATTTACCAGTACCGCGCGCAGCAAAGCGCCGGAAGGGTTGAATCCGTTGCCAGCCACTGGCGCGCCAGTCGGGTACCAACCGTCTTCAAAGTACTGCTTGACCAAAGCCGCGCCACCAGTAACAACCGGGCAGGCCATTGAGGTTCCACACATCGAGGTGGTACCGCAGGAAGCTGTAGAAGCAGAGGTGGTCGAACAGCCCGGAGCAAATAACTCCGGCTTACGACGGCCATCGGCGGTCGGTCCAACCCCACCACTACCGTGGTTTTCAGGGTTGTTCTTGGAAGCGGCAGCAATCGCCAGGACATTCTTGGCGTTTTCCGGGTTCTTTACTTTGCTGCCATTGGTCTCGGCAAAACAAACCAGGCCGTCCTCGTTGTCGTGCGAGTAGGCGTCAATGTCCCGGCACCAGTTGTCATAAGACGTGGTCCAGTCATTGCCCCATGAATTGGTGTGGAGACGACCACCATTTATGTGGGCGTTGTTGAGCCAGGTATCAAGCGAGTTGCTACCCGGAAAACCGGACTGGTGTACCAGCCAAGCCCCCGGTGCCATTCCGTTGTTTGCAGTCGAGCCATTAACCGGCTCGCGATCACCAACCGCAGACCCTGCAGTGTGGGTGCCATGAGAATCCCCCCCGCTACCACTATTCCACCACTTGATCTTGCGGTGCCCACTGCCAACGCCAGCCCCACTCGGATCATCGAAGTAACAAGAGCTCTCTTTGACGCGACCATCAATRTGGCCGACAGTTACCCCAACGCCGGTTATTCCTTTGTCCCAAATTTTGGTGTCGCCATTGATATAGGTCTGAATAACCCATTTGGACTTATCGTTACGTTGTTGGGCAATAGCATTTTCCTGAATCCAACGAACTCCTGACATCCGGGCCATGGCCACCACTTCTTGGAAATTGGCKCGCACCAAGGCCCGCTGGAAACGGGCGGTRGCATTGGTCTCGACAATCTGGATGTCGAGCGCACGAATGGCATCTTCCTGGTCTGCCAAGTCCTGGTCGGGCCAGAATTCCAGAACCACTTCCATGCGGCCGTCAGAGGAAAACTCAATCGTGCCCCAAGTACCCAATTCCGGGTCAATCTTGTAGGCAGGATGGGCCGCAATCAACATTTGTGCACGCGCYTGAATGCTCGGTACCTCAGTTGCCGGAATCCGCGCTTCGAAAGCATGATGTGGCAGATAGTCGAAGACTTCTCCACCGTGCTGGTAAACCATCTCCTTGAGCTGGTCCCAGCTCCCTTCCGGAGCCTGTACGTAGTAGTAGCCGGCAGCAGTGGCCTCGGGCAAGGTGTAACCAAGCTCACCAGCAGGCACTTCTGGGCGACCCCAGCGGCTGTCCCAATCGAGGGTCTTGAGAACCAAACGAGTGGGTTCGAGGTAGCGGTTGGTCTGTTCCAGKGGAAGGAGATCGCCGCCTTGTGCTGATGCACAAGGTAGAAGAGCCAGCARKAGRTTGGAGATAATCATTCTAAGTTCTTGGGWGGTAGTTACTTACAGGYGTATGGCRAGGGCGGRAAGTGAGGTTGTTACGGTATTGGGACGCAAGCTGGCAAGGTGTAGTTCCTCGCTAATGGCGGTTACCAAAGCCTATTGCATGTTTCGGCCAGTAATTCCCAATTCCTAAGGCTTTTATACGGCATAATAGGGATAAGTTGGTTAAAAAGTCGACGTACTTGTTTCGACTGAGGAGGTTCCCCGGGGAATCTGGAACTAGACGGCAGTTTCTGCCGTCTTTTAGARCATACTGCTCCCCCAACCTCTCCAACTTAGTCCCCAGAACCACTTAGCAATCATGAAGACTCCTCGCTGGATTGCCTCTGCCGTGGCCTGCTTACTACTCGTAAGTGGCGCCATCGCCTGCATTGAGGCTCTCGATCTTAATAAAATGGTTGAGCGTACGGATGCTGCCGTTCACGGCACCATAACCGACGTTCATTCCGTCCTGTTCGCTCCCGCAGCCAATGACCGTCGCATCTACACCGTCATAACTGTTGAAGGAACAGACCTTTACAGTGGCGAGCGGCGCACCATCGAGGCCGCCTTCCTCGGTGGAACCTACCAGGGCGAGTCGATGCTGGTCACTTGCATGCCAGCTACCGGCGATTACCGCCTCGGCAATGAAGTGCTGGTCTTTAGTGCCCCGGTTGAAGGCTGGGGTCCTGACGTTGACCGTTGTGTTTACGCCGCTATGGGTGGCATTTTCCGCACCGTCAAGAGCCCCCGCGGAACCGTCTTCCTCGGCAAAGGCGAAGGCACTGCGATTGAAAAGAACACCCGCCTGGGAGATTTGCTTCCTGCAATCGCCAAGGCACGCCGCGCCCAGGAGGTGAAGTGATGAAACAAGTTCTTCGACTCTCTCTTGGCGTATTGCTAATTGCTGGCTCCGCCACCTTCGTTGTCCCTGAGAATGCCTCAGCCTGGTCCACCATTGGTGGCAATCTCGGTCTTTCTCAGCGTGACTTCCGCATCTACGATGACTTCCAGGACGCAACCTGTCACGACAACACTACGGTACATCCCAACTGGCCGCAGTACACCGAAATAGAAATGTCAGCCTGGAAATCCGGAGCTGAGTGGGGTGCACGCCCCTTCGGCGATGGTACCGGTGATGGAACTCAATCCACGGTCGGTGACGGTGGTGCCAACTTCAACTTCCTGTGGGCTGGCAATGCTGGGTCCACCGGTGGTTTCAATGGCAACATCATTTCGCCCATTGGTGGCTCAAGTGGTGGCGTCCTTGCTTACTGCGAAACCCCAATTTCCGACGGCTGGAGAATCCGCTTCTACGAGTCATGGACTTGGGATGATGGCCCGGACAACGTGTCAAGCGCACGTATGGACTTCCAAGGTGTGTCAACCCACGAACTTGGTCATGCCCTCGGCTTGGGTCACTCCAACAATAGTTCTGCAACCATGAGTGCCTATATCTCCGGCAATGGCGTTTCCGACCGTTCAATCGCTCAGGATGACATCAATGGCATCCAGCAGGGAATTTACGGTGCGATGAGTTCGACCATGCCGCGGATTGATTCGCTGCAGGGCTCTCTCAACTCCGGCGGAACCTGCATCATTGTCGGCGCCAACTTCAGCTCTAGCGGCAACGAAGTCTGGCTCAACAACAATGGCACCAGCGCCAACGGAGCCGACGGCGACCCGGTCAAGGTGACCGGACTTGCTTCGACCAATGGTGGCACTCAAATCTCCTTCACCATTCCCACGTCAGGGATTGAGGGTGGCTCGATACAGGTCAAGAGCAATGCCTCCGGTAACAGCGCCCTGTCGGAAGGTCATCCTTTCGATCTGGGTGGTGGACAACCTGGCCTCAACACCATTCACCTGAGTGGACCGACGTCAGTGCTTCCAGGCTACTCGGCATTGTTCGATTTCACCAATGCTCCGGCCAATACTGCGGTATATCTGTTGTACAGTTTGAGCAATACCGGTTCGACCATTTTTGGTCACAGCTTCGACCTGGGTCCTTGGACCGTTCTAAAGAACACTACTTCCGATGCCAACGGTGTTGGTAGTTACAGCGTTCCAGTACCTTCTGCAGCTTCCGGTTTGTCGGTATACCTGGAACTTGGCTGTAATGACAATGGCACCATTTACGACTCGAACGCCTTGTACGTAACCGTGCTCTAAACCCATCTGGCTTCTACCGGGTCGGCTCCCACTCAGGGCGCCGACCCTTTTTTCATGGCCCGGCCAGTAGGCCAACTTGGACGTTCATCCGGGTTAAAGATGCTGACCTGCTTTGCCGATAAAGGTGAGACCATGAACAACATCACCCAATCGATCAAACGCGCACGCGCCTTCCAGGAAGAAGGACGCTTCTTTGCCGCGACCGATTTGCTGTTAAAAGCATTCCGCGATGCTCCCGAAGAGCCTCTGGTCGCTCTTGAACTTGGCATGGTGCTCAGTGCCGCCGGAGACTCGGAGAATGCCCTTTCCTTCTTGCTGCGAGCTCACCACGCCATGCCAGGCAACGAAACCACGGTAGCCGAATTGGTTCAAGTGCTGCGGGAACTAAATCGCCACGATGACGCCGCCCACCTGCTACTGGCCGGGGTTGACGCCGGCGCAGACGCTTTCCTGATAGCAGAAAAGCTGGCCTCATAAGCGCAATCCCGCTTTCTGGTTTGGCTATAGGCTGAGGAGTCGAACAGGAGTGAGCAGAATCATATGATTAGGGAAATGACCAAGCCGTCCGCCATTTGCCAACATTGTGGATACCAAATCAGCACCTTTACCGAGGCACTGGAATCCCTTGAAAGTGGCGGTAAATGCCTTCTGTGTGGGGGCTCGATCGACAGTGAAAAACTCGCAAAAGTGGTTGATTCCTTCTCTGACAGCGAATTATTGTCTGAAGGGAGTGAGCGTGCCGAAGAAGAAGGAGATTTGGCCGAGGAAGATGAATTTATCGCCGGGCCGCAAGATTTCGGCGACGACGGCGAGGACGAGGAAGACCCTCTACTTTAACTGCCGTTACGGCAGTCTACGGCTGGCACATCGCTTGCTACTTTGCGGAGAGGTTCCTCATGTCCTACCGCATCCTGATTGCTGACGACTCCAACGACTCTCGCCAGGCGCTTGCCGCCTTGCTGGGTGCCGCCGGATTTGTCGTGGAACAGGCTAAGGACGGATCAGACGCTTTAAAGCGTCTTATGGAAATGAGATACGACCTATCCCTACTCGACATGCACATGCCTTCGCTGACTGGAATCGAGGTAATCACACAGATTCGTAACTGCGGTCGGCACATTCCGAGCATTCTTATGACCGGGCACCCATCCCGTGCCATCGAAGCCGCCGCGCTTGAAGCTGGCGCCTTGGCACTACTGAGGAAGCCCATCCCCGCCGAAATCCTCCGGATTACGGTTCAACGCATAGTTTGTGACACCAAAAATTAATAGAATCATGGCCAAAACTGCCCATAAAGTCGCCATTCGCCCACTTGGAGACAAAGTCCTAGTCAAGCGCACTGAAGCTGAAGAAACATCAGCCGGTGGCATCATCCTTCCAGGCTCAGCCCAGGAGAAGCCCAAAGAAGGCACCGTAATCGCCCTTGGCGATGGTCGCCAACTTGAAGACGGCTCCCGCACTAAATTCACCATCAAGAAAGGCAACCGAGTGCTCTTTACCTCTTACGCCGGCACCGAAATCAAGTGGGACGGTGAGGAATACCTGATTCTCTCCGAGGAAGACATCCTCGGCATCATCGGCTGATTCAGCCAGAAACAACCAATAAAGGAATAGAAATATGGCTGCTAAAAAAATCGCCTATAGCCAGGACGCACGCGAACACATTCGCAGCGGTGTCAAGAAGCTAGCTGCTGCCGTCAAGGTCACCCTTGGCCCACGCGGACGCAACGTAATCATCGAAAAATCATTCGGCACCCCCACCGTCACCAAAGACGGGGTAACGGTTGCCCGCGAGATTGAACTCGAAAACAAATACGAGAACATCGGCGCCCAATTGGTCCGCCAGGTAGCTTCGCGCACCTCTGATGTTGCCGGTGACGGCACCACCACTGCTATCGTACTTGCCGAGGCCATCTTCGAAGAGGGGCTGCGCTCAGTTACTGCAGGGGCCAACCCGATAGAACTCAAACGCGGCATGGAAATCGCGATTAAGACCGCCTGCGATTTCCTGCTAAAGAAGACCAAGCCTATCAAGGGCATTGACGAAATCAAACAAATCGCCACCATTGCCGCCAACAACGATCCGGAAATCGGCGCCAAGCTGGCCGAAGCTTTCGAGCGGGTTGGCAAGGACGGCGTCATCACTGTAGAAGAGGGTCGTTCGCTCGACACTGAAATTCAGTGGGTTGAGGGAATGCAATTCGACAAGGGTTACTTGTCGCCGCATTTCTCTACCGACATGGAGCGGATGGAGTGCGTGCTTGAGGATCCATTCATCCTCATGTTCGAGAAAAAAATCTCGAACGTGCGCGATATGCTCGGAGTACTCGAGGAAGTTGCCAAAAGCGGCAAGCCCCTGTTGATTATCGCCGAAGACATCGAGGGTGAAGCTCTTGCGACTTTGGTGGTCAACAAGATGCGCSGCATCTTCAAGTGTTGCGCAGTCAAGGCACCCGGGTTCGGCGACCGCCGTAAGGCCATGCTCGAAGACATTGCCTACCTCACTGGTGGCACTGCGCTGATGGAGGATATGGGGCATACCCTTGATAAAACCACCATCGAAGACCTTGGCACTGCCAAGCGCGTGATTATTACCAAGGATGACACCACCATCATTGAAGGTGCCGGCAAGGCGGAGGGCATCAAGGCGCGAATGGAGCAAATCAAAGCTGGAATCGAAAGTGCTACTTCCGATTACGACAAAGAGAAGCTCCTCGAACGCCAAGCCAAGCTGGCCGGCGGAGTGGCGGTGCTAAATGTTGGCGCAGCTACCGAAGTCGAGATGAAGGAGAAGAAAGCTCGCGTCGAGGATGCTCTGCACGCGGTTCGCGCCGCAGCCGAAGAAGGCATTCTTCCTGGTGGCGGTACTTCCTTGGTCCGTGCTCAAGACAAAATCTCCAAGCTCGACCTGGAGGGCGACCAGAAGTTAGGTGCCGAAATCGTGCGCCGCGCCCTGGAAGCTCCGATTCGCCAAATCGCTGCCAATGCCGGCATCGATGGTTCAATCGTGGTTGACCGTGTACGCGCTGAGAAATCCTTCAGTAAGGGCTTCAACGCCGTTTCTGGTAAGTATGTCGACCTGGTTGCTGACGGAGTAATCGACCCGACCAAAGTGGTGCGCTCTGCGCTCCAAAATGCTGCGTCGGTAAGCACCTTGCTGCTGACTACCGAGGCATTGGTGACCGAAATCAAGGAAGAGGCTCCGGCCATGCCCCCTGGTGGTGGCATGGGAGGAATGCCCGGCATGGGCGGAATGGGCTTTTAGATCCAATCAGCTAACCCGACAAAATGGCGGCTCCTTATGGGGCCGCTATTTTCGTTTGAATGCTGCGTTCAAAACCCAACGTGCACCCTCGCCTGAAAGACGTCAGCGCTTCCAGTCTCCTCCACATTAACCCGATTCCATTCAACCCGCACAACGACCTGTGGACTCAAATGCGCACTGAGTGCGAGAGTGTCAACAGTAGCAATACCGGCTTGAATGTTGCGCGAGTTCAAGTCTGCCCACGAACTGCGCGCTGCTACTTCCCAGACAACGGTGTGCCGGTCGGAGTCGCCGCCCCCACCTGGCGAATCGAAACTGACCCGCCCGGGGATGATACGGCGGCCTGCTCCGACCAACACCCAGCCAAGCTGAGCGGAAGCCGCAAAAAAGGAGTGCTCATCATCTCCACCACTGTCATTACTCAGGATTGCTTCGGCCAATGCAGTGAAGGGCCCGTCAACTATCGCCATCTCTGCGCTCAATTGCCGCACTGAATCAGCAACAACCGGGCCCGTGCTTAACAAGGCCGGTGCAGATGAAATCTCACCGCCGACAGTAAAAGAATAAGTGTTGTCATGCGGGAAGCGAAGACTTGCCGCAACACCGGAGCTGGCCTGCAAATTACCGGACTGCCAGTTGCCAAAACCAAACTGTCCTTCCGAGTGCCAATGCAGCCGCCCGGTCATTGCCAATGCACTCGCACCCCCAGATTTGAAATCCAGAACCGGGGACTCTGTCGAGTAAAAGGCCCCAAGCGACCAACTAAGACTCTGTTGACCAGAAATGTCGTGCGCCATCAACCCCAGGTTTCGACCGGGAGAAAGGTCGACGGCCTGAGAACGTTCCATGAACAGAATGTTGTCAGCACTAGTCATGGCCTCGAACAAGATAGGTTCACGAAAATGTCCAATCCGCAATTTTCCGGGTCCATCCCATTCCTGTAATTCCAGGTACAAATCGCGAAACCCCTGGTCGGAAAAATCAAGCGTTGAGCGGAAGCGAAATTCTTCAGTTATTCCTGATGCGCTCAAGCGCATCCGGCGAATTTCCAGATTATCGTCTTCCAGTTTGTAGGAAGAAGACAACTCCGAGTTGGGCGAAAAAGCCGTGGAATCCAACTCGATCTTACCGGTGAAACTGAGACCGACCAGATTGGATTGCCCATTGTCTTCAAGTCCTTCCTGACACCAACTTCTGGAAGCCAAAAGTAACAAAACGGGCAAGCAAAGCGGCTTCACTTGTGTTTATTTTGCTTGCGCTTCCGTGGACGAGGGTCGTCATCCTTCAGCTCCGGCTTACGAAAGATGATTAGGTGTTGAAATCCGCGCAAGAAAAAGTTGGTCTCTTCCGCCGCCTTGTGATAGTTGCCCTTTTCCAGATCCTTGTTCCCGCGCACTACCACAACGTGGTCTACAATTTCAGCAATCTGGGAAAGCATGAAAATAAATTGAGACCCGATTGCGGTAAATCCCTTGCGGTGCCAGACATCACAAACATAAACCGCACCGCAGGAGTTCGGCTTCAATACTCGCCACATTTCCTCGAACACTGAACCCATCGCTTCGAAATATTCGTCACTGCGAGCACTCAACTCTCCAATACAGTCCTTTTGGCCGGAATACTTGAGGTTGTTTCCATATGGCGGGTCGATAAATACGAAATCGGCACTTTCATCCTCGATAGGCAATGCGCGCGCGTCGGCTTGGTCAACATCAGGGTGATGAGGTTGCAAGTCAAATCCCAGACCGCGCCGGCCGGTGTCCTTACACACGTCCAGAGTGGTGCCGGAACCACACATTGGATCGACTACCACCCCACCAGGCTCGGTGTAGCGCTGGAGCAAGTTCCAAATCACCCACGACGGAGTAGCTCCGCGGTAATCCTGGGAACCTTGCTCACCCTTCCCATAATGCTGGGATGGATATTTCCAAAGAGTGGTGGTTTGCAGACTCAGTGTTGGGCTGGGCATCAGCATAGGATACCCGGCTCTGCTCAACTGACCGGGAGTGGCCGGCGTGAACAACAAGTCATAGAACTCACCTGATTCGATTTCCCGACCGGTCCGGAGATGAAAAGACAAGAAAGACGGGATCGTTGCAATGCAACGATCCCGATAAGTGGTGCCGGGAACAGGGGTCGAACCTGCACTGGGTATTATCCCAACATGGCCCTCAACCATGCGCGTCTGCCAATTCCGCCATCCCGGCTAGTCAGGGGGAGGGATTTTAACGGGGCGGAACATGCTTGCCTAGTCCAGGTCAAGCTCGCCGGTAATAATCAGACTCGAGTGCCGCCTGCCCATTTCCAATGAAACCCCGACCCAGCCTAAGGGCCTGAAGGTCAGCATTCCTGCTCGTGCTTGACCTGTCAACTCTGCCCGCCGTTGCTGCCATTGCGAATCGGCACGGACAAACAATGCCTGGTCAACGGCATCATCAAGCTGCTGGGCTTGAGCCGGGCGCAACCGCTTGATGCCGGGGAACAACTCCCCACGCAAGCGTGATTTCTCCTCGGGCCGCCACGCACGAAATTGGCCATTGTCCATCTCGTCCTGGAAAGCAAAGCGCGCACTTGCTGCGGCCAACTTGTCGAACCATGAATACGCCATCGCCGGCTGAAAATACAGGAACAGATTGGAGCCACTATCAGCAGCAGCAAGAGTTCCCTTGAAGCCATCGGTCAGCGACAACTTACGACCTTTGGCGCGGGGATCGGCATCGTCAAGAAAGACGATTTGTGCCACCTCGCGAAGGTAGTTGAACGAATTGCTGAAGAACACCATTCGCTTGGATGGAATTTCCAGAATCACGAACTCGCCGGTACCGGGAATCGCCGGAGACACGAAAGACAATCCTTCAGTACCGCCAGCCAACGGAACCTTGGTCAACTTGGGCTCACCACTACCTTCAGCAAAACGATGAAAATTGTTCTTGAAGAACTCGACGATATCGAGGTATTTGTCACGGTCCCGCAACTTGCCCATGCACACGAATAACGGCATCGGGGAATCGTCATGCTCCACATCCAAATCGGATGCCGGGAAATCGTTACGTCGCAAGGCGAGTGCAATCCCGCCTCGAAGGGCGGATCCGATGTCACCAAGCATGTCGGCCATTCCCTGGTACTTCCCGGAGGAGATCACAATCTCGTCCAGCAACCTCCTGGTTTCAACATCCAGAGCCTGCTCGAATTGCACCGCCACCCGCCCGGGGTCACCCGAAATGGCGGCGAACAAAAATGACTCCGCCGGCACCATTCCGGCGTACCCCTTCAACACCTTGGTGCCCATCCGCCCACTTTCGGCCCAGGTGCGGCCGAAAGAGCCGAGCACTTCCAGGTCGGTATCTCCGGAGAAACGCCCCTCGAAACGCTGACCTGGCAACCAATACCCGGCTAAATATCGCAACATGTCAGTGCTGACAAAAGAACCGATTGCCTTTGACAAAAAGCCGCCTTCTTTTTTGTCCGGCATGCTTCCCAGGATTTCACGTACTGCCTCCCCGCGCATGAAAATTTCAATGGGTTGGTCTCCGGAAGCCAAATGCGCCTGGACGTTGTCGCTGAAAACCGAGGATTGGGAAAGCGAGTCTTCACCCGCACGAATCGACAACTGGCGAGCCTGGTCAAGCCATTCCTCACGACTGGAGAGAATCAACACATCACGAACTCGTGACAGGTAGGCGTCTTGAAATCCGAATGGTGGAAACTCCGGCAAGCGGTAGCGATTCCCGCCAAGACTTTCTATTCCAAGCGCGCTCGGCAATTTATTGCGCACGAAATCGAAGCCGAGCATCGAGACTCCAGCTTTGACCTTGAATGAAACGCGAAACATCAACATGCCGTCAAAGTTGGAATCGAGCGCAAGTTGACCGCGTCCGGCCACCGCCACTTCTCTGAGCAGGTCGCCCTCCAGGCTCAATCCCACCGGAACTTTGCCGCCAAATTTTTCGAACTCAGCCAAAATTTTGCTTACTCCCAAAGTTTGGCTCCAGTCCGTTAGCACACCTGCTGTATCCAATTCGGTGTAAGCCTTGGAGTCTTCGAATTCCGACCAAATCGACGGCATCGGGAATGAATCGAAACAGTCTCCAGCGCCCTTCCAGCGAACGAAATAGTTAACTTCCCTCGGGACCACCGCAGCGATATCGTCCAATTCGTCCTCGAAGGGGTTAAAGAACATGGTCACGAACAGAAAGTAGAGCGCCAGTACCAGCCCGAAGGTGATGGTCAGGATCCACATGAACCGTTGGCTGGTCAGGTATTCACGTAGCCGATAAGGAAAGGGGAGTGGTGACATGGGATGACCATTTTGAGACGGCGGAGGATTAAAATCCCGTCCCCATAATTACTTTTTACCCTCACAAGCACCCGCTGGCCCACAATTAGCAACCAATGCCTGACACCGCCGCTAACCACCTCCTTACCCTGTCTGCCCGTGTCCGCACCCTGACACCCTCTGCCACCTTGAGAATGGTTGCTCGGGTACGCGCACTACAAGCTCAAGGCGTAGACATCATCGACTTGACTGCCGGAGAACCTGATTGCGGGCCGCCGGCCGCAGCAGAGGCTGCTGGTATTGCTGCAATCAAGGCTGGTCACGGGCGCTACACCGCCGCAAGTGGTACCCCGGAGTTGCGTGCTGCTGCCGCCAGACTGGCTGAGCGCGAAACCGGAGTTCCCTACAGCGCAGAAGAAACCTTGGTTACCTCAGGAGCCAAACTTGGCATCTGCCAGGCATTAATGGCCCTGCTGAACGCTGGAGACGAAGTCCTCTACCCGGTGCCATGCTGGACTTCTTATCCGGAAATGGTCAAGTTGACCGGCGGCAAGCCGGTAGGGGTCGCTTGCGACGAAAACCATTTGCCCACCATGGCTGCACTCGAAGCGGGCCGCAGCGAGCGGAGCAAGGTGCTCTTGTTGAACACTCCTTGCAACCCCACCGGCGCGGTTTATCCGGAAGGTCTTCTCAAACAAATAGGCGAGTGGGCAATCCAGCACCGGATTGCTGTCATTTCTGATGAAATTTACTCCGCCCTCACCTACCACGGAGCCAAGCACATTTCCCCGATGAAAGCAGTGCCGGCCTTACGCGAGCAAGCCGTGTGGATTGGTGGCATGAGCAAGACCTACGCAATGACCGGATGGCGGATTGGCTTCATGGCAGGTCCGGCCCCACTGATTAAATCCATCGGTGCATTACAGAGCCAGCTCGCCTCCAGCCCCAACGCGATTTCACAACTTGCATCAATCGCCGCACTCGAACAAGGGGACGAGGAACTCAAACAAATGCGTGACGCATTCGAAACCCGTTGCACTCTGGTTGCCGATGCTCTTGCGTCGATGGACGGAGTAAACTGCCCACGCCCCCAGGGCGCCTTCTACGCTTTCCCTTCCTTTTCGTCCTACATCGGCAAGACCGACCCTGATACCGGACGCCACATTGGTAGCGGAGATGAGCTCGCCGAAGTGTTGCTGGAAGCCGACCACGTAGCAGTTATGGGTGGTAGTGCTTTTGGCGCGCCAGAAGCCATTCGAATCTCATTTGCCGCTTCGGATGAACAACTCAGTCAGGCGATGACCCGGTTACAGAAGCGCCTGGAGCGTCTGTCTTGATACCTTCCGGTTAGCTTCTTCCCCTGACCAGGGAAGGGCCATTCTTGATGGTACCGGTCCGCCAAACTTTGCCAAGCCGCCATAGAAGACCACCAATAATTCCGCCCTTGTGGTGGGTCCGTGAACGGATTTTCTTGGAAAATGCATCAAGCGCTTTCCCCATTTCCTCGGCGTCTTGCCACCGTTCACTCGGGTCAGGAGCCAGTGCCTTGAAAATAATCCTCTCCAAGCGACGATGGACTTCGGAGCGTTGTGAGCAAATTGATGGTGGATTTCGATCGTATAAAACGACATCCTGAGCAGGGGCACGAACTACCGGATAAGGGATTGAACCGGTCAGGCAGAAATAGAGCACCACTCCCAAACTGAACACATCACCACGTGGATCATGCACTGGTTGTTGCCCAACCTTCAAGTTGACCTCTTCGGGTGACAAGTATGGCAACAAATCAGAAACCACATTCGGATTCAAATCATCTCCATACCAGAAATCAAACAACCTGACTCGAGCATCCCGGTCAACCAGAATGTTGCCACTCCATAGGGAACGGTGAACGACTCCTCGCGAATGGGCATGATGCAAGCCGGCAGCCAAATCACTCCCCCATTGGGCGACCACAGATTGCCACCCTCCCTCTACACACAATAGTTTTGGAATCATACGACTGACTTCGGTCCGGCTACTGATAGTTGCTCCATCCCAAGCTCCCGCAAAAGCTGCGTGGTGTCCAAAGATGGTTTTCAGGATTCGGTCAAGACGCATTCCCTTGACTTGTTCGTAAACCAAATAAGTTGATTGATTATGTCGACCGCACCTGAACAGCGAAGTCAGAGCCGGGTGGTCCAATCGCGCCAATGCTTGAATCCGGTGGTCAGACTTGTCCGGTTGGATATCAGCCTCGGCCAAGTCCGGCAAAATAGACTTTACCAAAACTTCGCGCCCGAGACGCGGTTGATGGGCAAGCCATAAATCCCCCAAAACGCCACGCTCAACTATGCAATCCAAAATTGTGTCACCCAGCTCAGCGCCGGGAACAAAGCCGGATGCTGCGGGCGGCGGCGGCAAATACCCATCCGTGGGGTATCTCTCAGCTGCTCCCATTACTTTCCCTGCAAAAAAATGTGTGGTTCTCGTTCATGCCTGTTTTCACAGGGGGCATTCAAGTTAGACTCCAGAAGTAACTTGATTACCTAAACTTATGGTATAGAAATTAAATTTCTCCGGACAAGTTATAGGGAACTAATGACGATTCCACTCGTCCCATCTTGCCATCCGAATAAAGGGGTCGGCTATCAGTCCCTAAAAGGGAACCCGGTCATGTCCAGGGTAACGGTCCAGTCAAGTTCCCCTGCTGGAACATTCCCCAGAAATGCAAGCACATCGGGGCACACAATATTGTGTTTCCCGCGCTTGAGGGCAAGCATTCCGGCCAGG
>NVRO01000214.1 GCA_002400895.1 Planctomycetota bacterium | reverse complement strand
ACGGTCTTTCTGGACATCGTCGGGTTTGCTGTCATCTTTCCACTTTTCCCCTCGATGCTGGAGCATTACGTCGAGCTGGAGGGGGCTGATAGCGCAATCGGCCAGTTGGCAACCTGGCTGGGCACGATTGCTTCGGCAGACAGCAACGCCGTCCAGACCCTGTTCGGTGGCTTGCTAGGGTCCGTTTATGGTCTGCTGCAGTTTGTCTTCGCCACCATTTGGGGTGGCCTTTCCGATCGCACCGGACGCCGCCCAACCCTTCTACTGACCTTGACCGGGACTGTTTGCGCTTGCGTCTTGTGGGTGTTTGCTGGCAGTTTCATGATTCTGGTCGCCGCCAGAATCCTTGGCGGGATCATGGCTGGAAACATTTCGACCGCTTCTGCTGCAGTCGCCGACACCACCAGCTCCAAGGACCGTGCCAAAGGTATGGGCATGGTCGGCATGGCAATCGGCCTTGGTTTTATTCTGGGTCCGGCGCTTGGTGGCTTCCTCGCTGGTTGGAGATTGGACAGCGGAAGCACCGCCACCTTTGCCCTCAACCCGTTCTCCGGACCGGCGATTGCATCAGCCCTGCTTGCCATCATCAACTTGGTTTGGGTCTGGAAACGATTCCCGGAAACATTGCCGCAAGATCGTCGCGCAAAAAGTGAAACC
The DNA here is from genome assembly GCA_002400895.1 of Planctomycetota bacterium. The sequence continues at coordinate 3,043 of NVRO01000214.1, read as the reverse complement.
AGGTCTCTGAACCCATTGTCCCGTCTCAAGTCACTCAACTTACCGGGAATAGCAACTACCAATACCTTGTACCTGGTTTACCTGACAGCATTCGCCGGAGTCGAGTTCACCCTGTCCTTCCTGGCGGTTGGGCGATTCAATTTTTCTCACCAGGAGCTCGCGTGGATGTTTGTCTTCGTGGGCTTGATTATTGCTTTTGTCCAGGGTGGAATCGTGCGGCGTGCCGCTCCTCGTTTCGGCGAACGAGCCGTCGCCAGGGCCGGCATGCTCCTGACCATGCCCGGGTTCTATATGTTGGGAGAAGCCGGGACAGTTGGCGAATTGTATGGTGGACTGGCATTCATGGCGGTCGGCTCAGCCCTGGTGATGCCCTGTTTGTCGGCACTTGTCTCCCGTTATGCTCCTGCCGATCGCCAAGGTCTGGCACTCGGCACCTTTCGCTCGATGGGCTCTCTCAGCCGCGCGCTCGGGCCGATTATCGGAGCGGGAATCTATTGGAAGCTGGGTAGTTCTGCCCCTTATCTGGGGGGTGCAGTGGTAATCATGATTCCATTGCTGATGACCCTGAGCCTGCCCACACCCACCGATTTTGAAGAAAAAGAACTGGCATAGGCTGCAGCGCTAAAAGTTCCGGTGCAATGATTTGTTAGACCATTGATTTACTAGCACTCATGACCTCAATTTCTGAACCTTTGGCAAAACAAACATTTGATGGTTGCTTTTCATTAAGAAATGCAAATTCATTTCCATAGACTGTGGAGAAATCTACATTGATTGAATATTCTGTAATGGTGGATGTCTCCCACTTTGAATGTTTGACCTCATATTCATGGGTGCCATTATTAGATTTAGTAAAGCCCCAGTAATGCTCTGATATAAATTCTTCGATAGAATCAGTTTTTGGTATTTGTAATTCAGTACCTAATTTAACAAATATACTTTGTTTTTCGTCATTGGTATTCCACGAATATTCAAAAGTATTTTCAGTGAATTTATGCTTCATAGAAGTAGTCATGTAGTTTTCGTGAAAAAGTGTATTTGCCACAATTTCAATAGCTTTAAGTGGTACGATTTCTTTTATAAAGACGACCGCCCTCTTTGATTTGTCACTTTTTGGAATTACGTAAAATCTTAAATTAACTTCTTCGAAGTTTACATGAAATGGGACCGGCACGCCCAATACACGAGTGTCATGAAACATGAAGGCCACAAGACTTACATAGAATTTACCATTATATGAATCGAGTTGAGTGCCTTCTGGAACAAAAGGCAATAAAGATTCCTTTGTCACTTCATATGAAGCAAAGATTAGATTATTCCAATTGGCTTTGATAAATTTCATGATGGTCTAACAGAGGCGGTGGAGAGTCGGGGGTTTCCCGGTTTTCTCGAAGTATTCACTGCACTGGAAACCTGACTCATCCGAAACTGACTGCCGCGAGCTCTAATCGACCCGCTCGAAGTCGAGTATGTAGTTCTGCTCGAGCAAATCACGCCGAGCTATAAGGCGGAAACCGGCCGCAACTATCTCGCCGGTGAAAACATCTTCCCCGGCACGCACGTGATTCATTATCCATTCACTGGATTCACCTTCAATGCGGTAGAAGTCGACCACCAACAAGTGGCCTCCCGGCTTGATCGCTGCATGCAAGGAAGCCAGGGTGTCGGTCGGGAACGAGAAGTGGTGATACGTGTCACAGACAAAAGCAACGTCTACACTTGCCGCCGCCAGTCCGGTCTGATGCTCATCACACAACACTGTTTCAACGTTCTCCAACCCGAAGCTGTCAATCCGGGTCAAGAAGTTTGGGGCAATGTCAACCGCGAAAACGGTGCCTTCGGGTCCAACCGCAGCCGACAGAAGTGGTGAAAACAAACCTGTTCCTGCGCCAATATCAGCGACCTCCATTCCTGGTTGCAAGGACATCAACGCAGTTATCTCTGCGCGTTTGTCATAAATTTCTCGACCTTCCTTTTCGAACCTCTCTACCCATTCATCAACATTGAGGTCTTGTTTGAGAAAGACCGCATTCAGTTCGCTACTGGGCTGCTGCTCGGCTTCCCGGACCTGACCGGCGCAGGCACAAGATAAAACCAGAATAACTAACGCAGCGTAGTTGGTTATTTTCATGGGCGCAGGATAAATGCGCCGGGCAATTTCGTCACCGCATTAACCATGGAGCAACTCGTCGCACCCTCACTGCCACAGAGACGCATCGCCGTAAGAATAGAAACGATATTTATCCGCAATCGCTGCGGCATAAACCCGCTTGACCAGAGCCAACCCGTCACCAGCTCCGGAATGTTGAGCAAATGCAGCCACCATCGCCAGCAGGGTTGAGCGAGGAGTGTGGAAGTTGGTCAATAATGCACCGGCAATTCCGAACTCATATCCTGGAGTAATGAACAAATTGGTGGAGCCCCGGCGGCAGCCAGTCGCAGCGAAACTTTCAACCGCACGGCAGGAAGTAGTTCCTGCGACAACCACTCGGCGACCACTCTGCCGCGCGTCTTCCAACCTGGCTGCAGTCGAGTCGGGGATATCAAATTGCTCGGCATGAATCGGATGGTCTTCGAGGTGCTCGGCAGTAACCGGCAAGAAGGTGCCTTCACCAACGTGCAAAGTCAGATAAACAAGTTCCACCCCGCGTTGCTCGAGCTTTACCAGGGCATCCTGGTCGAGATGCAGGCTGGCGGTAGGTGCCGCAACCGCGCCTGGTGAACTTGCCCAAACTGTCTGGTAGCGTTCACGGTCATCGCTACATTCCTCGGCTTCGCCACACTCGATGCGGCGGGTACGAATATAAGGTGGCAGCGGGACTCTTCCGGCCACGGAAAGAAACTGTGACCAGCTACCACCGGAATCGTGTTCAATAAGCCAGCGGCCGGGAGCAACTTTTTCGACCAATCGCAGCCGGAATTCTCCGTGGTCTGGAAGTAGTTCGACTCCGGGTCGCAGGCGCCCTCCCGACAACATGAACAACCCAAGTCCACCTGGCTGTTGCTCCAGGAACAAGGCCTCGACTCGGCCACCGCTAGTTTT
>NVRO01000213.1 GCA_002400895.1 Planctomycetota bacterium | reverse complement strand
CGCGGTTTTTTTTCATTGGCCATGATTCGACCTTAGCATGCCCGGGAAAAATAATTGATATTGTTCCTAGTTGTCAGTTTCCAGTTGTTGCAGCGCCTCATTGATGTGCTCAACATCAGCCTCGAGTACTACTTGATGACCATGTCGATCGACAACAACAAATTCCGACTCGATGAGCAAACCCGGCTCCGATAACAAACGGCTGCCAGAGGCACTGGCAATCCGCAGTGAAACGCGGTAAGCGCCGGGCTCCAGGGTGAGCGTAGTTTTTGAGTTTTCAAGCTCATGGCGTTCCCAGCGGAACATGCCCCCCTCTCTGATTGGAATTATGGTGATTTCGATGCCTAGATCACCCGAAAGATTCTCCAATCCCAACACCTCGACCTCAACGCCTACTCCAGGGTGTAGTACCACGTCCTGGTCGCCTGAGACTTGGTTCAGGGTCACTGTGCGGTAGCCGTGAGAGTTTATTTCTAGGTCCAGGGCGCCATTTGGAAACACCAGATGGGTCAGCTGACTAAAGCGGAAGGTAGTACTTCCGCTCGGGTGGTCGGCCTTGATTCGCACCCATTCGAGGGACCGGCCATCCGGGTCGAACACCCTGATGCGGGCCACATTTATCAATTCCCTCAGGTCGATGCGCTGTAAGCGTGGATCACGATTAACTTCGCCAACATCCAGTTCAATGTTGTCAATCCTGGTCAGCTCCTCATCGAACCCATCCAACTTGACAAGCAAACTGGCGTTACCTGCGGGTAGTTGGGTAAAGCGGAATTTGTCACCGCTCAGCTCCCACGCCGAATTGCTGGAGTCCCAATCTCCACCAGTCCCTCCGAGGTAATCAAGCTCGAGTTCAATATCGTCCATTACAACCCGCTTGGGCAGGATCAGGCTGCCTTCTACAATCCCAGCATCTATCAGAATCGCTTCCAAGCCGGAGTCGCCGGGCGTAAACGGGACAAATAGGATTTGCCATTTTTTCCCCCACGCCGCGAGGCGGTATTTGCCAGCAACAATATTGCTACGGATTTGGAATTTGCCATGCTCGTCGGTGGTGTCGCTCAACCGCCAATCTCGTTCCCACACCTCCTCGTAGAAACTTCCCGGTGGCGGCCCATCATCTGAAAACAAACTGTCTTCGTCCAGTACTTCCAGCTTTTCGACGGCAACTTCTGCCCGATGGATTGGCTCCCCGTTCTGGTCGACTACCCGCCCCGAGACCAGCACCGAGGGGAAACTGATAGTTACTTGGCCAAGGTCGCAAACCCCCTCCTCCGCAATCCCGTCGAGGGAAACTGCAGATGATTGGCTTCCATGGTGTTCTGATTTGAAGGTGGCTTCAATCAGGCGGGCTTCGTCAATTGAGGGGAGGTCAAACTCGACCATACCCAGTGGATTGGTCTCAAGATAAAGACGTCGCCGGAAACGATTGCCGTTCGCGGTGTAGGTACCAGTAATGGTGACCTCAAGAGCGGTCTCATAAAGTTGGACCCCATCCACCAGTAGCTGCGCTTTGGCCATTCGTGGTGGGCCGCCACCGACCAGAACCACCGAAACCACCTCGCCAACAGTGACTGGTCCGCCAAAAGTAATGGAATTACCATTGTAGTTTTCGTTGTCAATGATTTCTGCAGTCAGGGTTTGCCCCAAACCGATTAACTCGAAACGCGCAATCCCCCCAACGACCTTGGCGGTCATCCTGCTCATTGACGGCGCGTAAAAGGTGTCGACGTCTTCTCCGATGCCAAGCATCAACAGGTTGTTTTCGGACATCGGTCTGCCCCAACTGTCAATCACGGTGACCTCTACTTTTCCGGTTTTCGGAACCACTAATTTCACCGGCTCAATTGGCAGATTATTACTGTCAAGTAGTTGGCTAGGGGGAACGGGTGCCAGGATGTCGAGCCCGGCAACAATCGACATATCGGGATTGTTCCAGCCACTGGCGCGAATAGGGGTATCCGGATTGGCAAAAACTGCGAGACCGTCGGGGTCAGTTTCCTTCCTCATGAGGATGGATTGAAAATGTGCGCCTTCGATTTGAATAACCGCCGGAATTGCGGCCAAAGGTACTCCCTGCTGGTCAACTGCGAGCAAGGTGACGGTGGTGGCAGGCTGAAGTTCCAGCAGGGTGATGCCCTCCACCGCCGGGTACAGATCCAGGTCCATGGCGAACCACTCCTCGCTATCGGCGATTACCAGATATCTGTAATCTTCCGGCCATGGGAGGATTACTTCCCCATTTTTGTCCGTGCGATAGGTGGTGCCAGCCTCCCACAAAACCCGGAGATAATCCCGTTGCTCGTCAAAAGTGTCAGAAAGATCATTTCCACTATCGCGGTGGGGGTTGAGTACCGAAATTTCAACTTCTGGAATGGCCTCGAGAGTTTCCTTGCGCACTGTGCGCAAAATAAATCCCGACCCATAGCTTTTACTATTAGCAGGTGGGGCAACCGCAGCAGCGGCGACCAGGCCTTGTCGTAGGGACAATTTTTGCGCGCCAGCCGTCGCCCCTGGCTTAGGCCCCAGCAAAGCGGGTGATTGCTCGCCAAGGCTTGGTGCGGGCGATTTAACCCCACTATTCAGGCCAATCTCACCCTTGTCGAAGAGTATCCAAAATACTGCCGTCACCAGACCAAGCAAGACAATCAATGGTGTAAAACGTTTCACTGCTGTCACAGTCTATTTTACCGCTGGCGAATGGTTTCAGGGTAAACGAGCAAAAGTACAGTTAATATTGGGGGATGAATCAGTTTCGTCACCTGTTCATGGGCCTCATTTTGGTCCTTGTCAGCACCGCTTGCGGCACCGATTCCGCTACTGAAAGCGCCAGCAAGACTCCGGTCATCCTGATAAGCCTGGACACTTGCCGTGCCGATCGCCTTGGATTTATGGGCTCCAAGAACCCCAACAGCCCGGCATTGGATTACCTTGCGCGCCAGTCGGTGGTGTTCACCGATTGCATTACCCAGTCAAGTAATACCGGTCCCAGTCATCGCAGCCTGTTCACCGGGATGTTCCCGATGCGCCACCGCCATGCCATGGGCAGCTACGTGCGCTCACCGTTCAGCATGGCAGAGCTGTTAAAGGAGAGCGGGTACTCAACGGGCGCTTTCACTGGCGGTGGGTTTGTTGCCGGCAAGCTGGGCTTCAGCGAAGGGTTCGACACTTATGTTGACCGCGACGAACGACTATCTGAACAGTATCGGCGTGGTTTGCAAACAATCCTTCCACAGGCAGAGGCCTGGTACCAACAGCAACAGAACGAAAACAATCCGTTCTTCATGTTCCTGCATACCTACGACATCCACTGTCCTTATTGGCCGACGGAGCCTTACCAAAAGCGCTATGGCGACTGGTACAAGGGCGATGCTGACCTCCAGCAAATGTGCGGACAGGACGACTTTAAAGAATTTTTGGGTGGTGATATAGATAACGATGATCTCAACTATTTGAATGCGATGTACGACGCCGGTATTGCCATGACCGATGAGTTGCTGGGACGATTCCTGGCCATGCTGGAAAAAGATGGCGTGCTCGACCAGGCATTAATAATCGTGGTTTCGGACCATGGTGAAAACCTGGGAGAACACCGCTATATCGGTCACAACACCATGTGGGAAGAACAACTGCAGGTTCCGCTGCTGGTGAGGTTTCCGGGCGGGAAATACGCCGGCACCCGGATTCCCGACCCGGTAATGTTGGTTGACGTCCTACCGACGGTGCTCGACTACCTGGGTGTTGCCTCCCCCGAGGGCATCCAA
>NVRO01000212.1 GCA_002400895.1 Planctomycetota bacterium | reverse complement strand
GAGCGCGTTAATCGACAGGATATCCTCCCGCCGCGCTTGTTCATATCCGCAACGCTAGATTCAATAAATGCACTGGCACCTTTACCTGCTGAGCTCCGCATTGGGTGAATCCACCTATGTGGGCATCAGCACCAACGTCGAACGACGATTGCGTGCCCACAATGGAGAAATCGTTGGCGGGGCCAAGCGCACCCGTGGGGGGCGACCATGGCGCTTGCTCAAGGTGTTCGGTCCCTATGAATCTCGTTCCCAGGCGCAGGCCGCCGAGCACCAACTGAAACGCCTGCGTGGGCCCCGCCGATTGAGCTGGAAGGGATAGAATCGGGGCATGACTGCTACTGCCACCAAGACTTTGGAGAAGTTCCGCAAGGACTATCAAGTAACTGATTTCGCGATTGACTCGGTTGAGTTGGCGTTCGAACTTGAGGATGACTACACCATGGTCTCGGCCGATATTCATATGCATAGAACTGGCGCCACAACTGCCAGTCTGTGCCTTGATGGCGAAGAATTGGAAACCATTTCTGTAGCCCTCAATGGTGTGGAATTGTCAGCGGAACAGTGGCGGGTGGAAGATGAAACCCTGGTCATCGATGAGGTGCCGGACAGCTTCACCCTGAATACCAAGGTCAGGATCAAGCCGCACCAGAACACCCAGTTGTCCGGGCTTTACCGCACCAATGGCAACTACTGCACCCAGTGCGAAGCCGAGGGGTTCAGGCGCATCACCTGGTTCTTGGATCGACCCGATGTGATGACCATCTTCAAGGTGCGGATTGAGGCGGAGCGGAATAACTTTCCGGTGCTGCTTTCAAACGGCAACAAAGTCGAAAGCGGTGAGCTTCCCGGGAATCGTCATTACGCGGTTTGGGATGATCCGTTCAAGAAGCCGTCTTATTTGTTCGCTCTGGTGGCAGGTGACCTCGGCCATGTACATGCAACCTTCACCACCATGAGCGGGCGTAATGTTGATCTCTACGTGTACAGTGAACATGTCAATGTTGACAAACTTGAGTTCGCGCTGGGATGTCTGCAGAGCTCGATGAAATGGGACGAGGACAAGTTCGGCCGGGAATACGATCTCGATATCTTCAACATCGTCGCGGTCGGAGATTTCAACATGGGGGCGATGGAGAACAAGTCTCTGAATGTCTTCAATACTGCCTATATCCTGGCGCGGCCGGATACCGCTACCGATTTCGACTATGAGCGAATCGATGGCGTAATCGCCCATGAGTATTTTCATAACTGGACCGGAAACCGGGTTACCTGTCGCGACTGGTTTCAACTTACCCTGAAGGAGGGGCTGACCGTTTTCCGTGATCAGTTGTACTCTGCCGACATGAGTTCGGCGGCGGTCAAACGAATTGAGGACGTCAAGGTCTTGCGTTCCTTCCAATTTCCCGAAGACGGTGGGCCCATGGCTCATCCGATTCGTCCTGAATCCTATATTGCGATGGATAATTTCTATACTTCTACCGTCTATAGCAAAGGCGCAGAAGTGATTGGCATGTATCGCACCATGCTGGGCAAGGACGGATTCCGCAAGGGCATGGACCTCTACTTCGAGCGCCATGACGGGCAAGCTGTTACCTGCGACGACTTCCGGGCGGCGATGGCCGATGCAAATGGAGTCGACCTGGATCAATTCGAGCGCTGGTATCTGCAAGCTGGTACTCCGGTGGTCAACGCCTCTTCCACCTGGGATGCGGATGCCGGCACCTTCACCCTGAACTTGTCACAGTCGTGTGCCGCAACTCCCGGCCAGGAGCAAAAACTTCCCTTCCAAATCCCGGTAAGAATCGGTCTGCTCGGGGCTGATGGCTCCAATCTGGTCGAAGAGCAGATCCTGCAGCTGCGAGAAGAGAGCCAGGACTACGTGTTCAGCGGTCTGGACCAGGAGCCAACTCCTTCATTGTTGCGTGGTTTTTCTGCACCGGTACGCCTCAACTACGACTGGAGCAACCAACAGCTCGCCTTGCTGATGGCGAGTGATAGCGATGATTTTAATCGTTGGGAAGCGGGTCAGACTTTGTTCGCTCGAGTTGTTCTGGAACTGGTCGAAGTAATCCGTGCTGGCGGTGAGCCTGGTTTGGATCAATTCGTGGTCGATGCATTCAGCCGTACCTTGACCGCCTCCGGTGGTGACCGCTCACTCCAGGCTTACGCCTTGTCGCTGCCGGATGAGGCAACCCTGTCGCTGGCGATGAAGATGGTATTCCCCGACGAACTCCACCGGGCTCGCCGCTTTGTCATCAAGGAACTCGCTGCCAAGCTGAAGCAGGAGTTTATTGATCTGTACCAGGAGCTGTCTCCGCGCGGCTCCTTTGAACACAATCCTGCCGAGTCAGGCCGCCGTCGTTTGCGCAACTTGTGTCTCGGCTACCTTTCCAGTCTGGAAGACCAGGAAGCGATTGGCCGCTGCCAGCAGCAAATGGAATCAGCTGACAATATGACCGATGAGTTTGCAGCTCTTTCTTGTTTGGCCGGAATTCCCGGCGAGGATGGCGACCAGGCTCTGGAGGGTTTTTATGGCAAGTGGAAGCAGGACGATCTGGTAGTTGACAAATGGCTCGGAGTTCAGGCCGGAGCCTGTCGTAGCGACACTTGTGAACGGGTCGAGGCGATTCGTAAGCATGAAGCCTTCGACATCGCCAATCCCAACAAGGCGCGGGCGCTGATTCGGGTGTTCTTGCGCAACCTTTCATCCTTCCATCGTGCCGATGGCGCAGGCTATCGTTGGGTTGCAGATCGGGTGCTTGAACTCGACAAACTCAATCCGCAAATAGCTGCACGAATGGCTGGTGCTTTTTCTTCTTGGAGACGTTTCGACCAGGACCGTCAAGAATTGATGAAAGTGGAATTGGAGCGCATCCTTGCTGCCGACAAGCTGAGCAAGGACCTGTTCGAGATTGCCAGTAAGACGATAAATAGTTGAGTTGTTTTTTTGGTCTTTGCCTTAATCTGCGGGCTACTGGTGGGACTGCTTGGATGGTCGTGGTCGGAGGGATTGCCTTTCTCCGTACTTGATGTCACAAAGACGATGGCAGAGGCATAATGGGTTACGATTGATGCCCAAAAACTCATGAACATTCTCCTCGTTGGTGCCGGTGGGCGTGAACACGCCCTGGCCTGGAAGATTTCCCATTCTCCGTTGTTGTCGAAGTTATGGATTGCTCCCGGTAACCCCGGCACTGCTCAGTACGGAGAGAATGTTGCGATTGCAACTGATGACAAAAAGGCTCTGGTCGCCTTTTCGGTAGAACACAAAATAGACCTGGTGGTGGTCGGTCCCGAAGCCCCATTGGTGGCAGGTATTGCCGATGACCTCCATGCTGCCGGAATCTCTTGTTTCGGGCCGGGTGCCAAGGCCGCCGAGCTGGAGGCGTCGAAGGCTTTTTGCAAGGAAGTGATGGTGCGCCACCGCATTCCTACTGCTGCCTATCGCGTTTTTAGCGACCTCAATTCGGCGATTTCCTATCTTGGCTTAGGATGTGACTTTCCGGTTGTGATCAAGGCCTCGGGGTTGGCTGCCGGCAAGGGTGTATATATCTGCGGGTCATTTGAAGAAGCCCGCCAGGCTGCCAAGTCATTGCTGGATGAAGGTGTTCATGGGGCCGCTGGTCGGACCATAATTCTGGAAGAGTTCCTCGATGGGCCGGAGGCATCAGCCTTTGCCTTGACCGATGGCCGCACCATCCTGCCTTTGGAGTGCTGTCAGGATCACAAACAGCGCTTTGAAGGTGGCAAGGGGCCCAATACTGACGGGATGGGAGCAATCTGTCCCAACCCGCACGTTAGTGAACGCACCCTCG
>NVRO01000006.1 GCA_002400895.1 Planctomycetota bacterium | reverse complement strand
GACCAAGGTTTTTTCAATTGCGGCCAGATCCTGCGGCGCGATGATGGCGATGGCGAGGAGGGTGGAACTGAGCATGAATCTAAATAATAGGCTACCAGGGCGCAAGGGATTGACAAAAAGAAAGCCGCACGCTGTTTCCAGCGCGCGGCTCAATCAATCCCAACTATTCTTACTGAATGTTGGCGTGGACGTAAGCAGTAGTTACGGCGCCACGGGGGTTGGCGGCAGCATCAACAATGTACAACTGGAAATAGGCATCTCGACCAGCCCAGGCAGGATCGTTTGGCACCTGGAAAGTGCGTGTGTAAGTACCAGTGGAAAGGTTTGCTCCGGGAATCTGGAAGTCAAGTGATACGTACAGCCAGTTATTAGGCATGCCGATAGCACCAAGGTCCCAAGGAAGAACGGTGTTGTTCCATAGCGAGTTGGACCAGCCAATTGCCATCCTGTTGACGGCACCCGGGAGCGAGTTGGCCAGGGTAATGTCAAATGTTTGCCCGAGTCCTGGCAATCCGGCGTAGCCGATTTGCGGTGTTGCACCGTTGCTGTGTACTCCGGGGGTCCCAAGGATTTCCATGGTTGGCTGGGGTGGACCGACTACGAATGAGCCTTTCGGCGCGTAGCACATGGAAACTGCGTAGCATCCATCCGGAGCCCACTGGTAGCGCAAAATCTGCTCACCAATATCCATTGCGTCACCATCGGCATTGTTGTCTACAAGAAAGTAAACAGTGTCCTGGTTGTACGAAGCGCCACTTGGGCCGTTGCCCTGAAAAATGGAAATACCGCCCTCGTGCCCTTCGGCATCGTAAAGGGAAGTGACAGGGTAAAGCATTGAGTTGTTGTTGGGGCCATCAAGCCACAGCACAACTTCGCCGGTGTCGTTGAGGTCAAGGTCACCATTCAGGTCTTCGCCACGGTAAATCAAGCCGGCGGCGGCATTACAGGAAGTGTTCGAAGCAGTACTTGCAATCCAGTAAACGTCGGCACCGTTTGTTCCGGCCCCATGCTCAACTGACAGAGCTTCAAGGGTGGCGTACCAGCCAGTTCCGCTGCTGCTGACGCAGCGTGGTGGCATCAGAGTTCCGGCAGCGATATCCGCATTAACTTCAAGGCCGAGGACATCGTCTACCAGGTTGCAGAAGTTCCAAGCCTCTCCTGCGTCCATTGCGTCACCATCACCGTTGAGGTCCAGGAAGGCGTAAAGGTTGCGGTCCTGCTGTTCAAAGCCGATGGCAATCCCGGCACTGTCAATCATGATGGCTTCAAAGTCGGTAATGCCGATGGTGACCGGGGTGCCTCCGATGCCGGGCACGGTCAAGCTTGCGGTGCCGTCCACGAACAGAGTCATTTCACCGGCACTCATCGCCAGGCCGTCACCATCAAGGTCGATGTAGGTTGAAATGCCGGCGCCGGGCTGGGGGCCTGAGCTCCAGTAATCATCGGTGACATACATCATTCCGGTGTTTGGGTCGAAGTCGAGCCCGTCGGGGCTGGAGTTGGAAATCCCATGAGCTGCACGAGTGTCAACAAATGTGATCACTTCGCCGGCCGACATGGCCAGCCCATCGTTATCGATGTCGACCATTTTCAGGATTACGTCGCCGCCGCCGGTGCCAAAGATGGCGGGCTGACCACCAAAGATTTCAAAGCGAGGGTCTTCTACATAAGTAACGACAGTGGCGCCGTCATAGGCGAAGCGGACGCCTTCATTGGCGGACAGGAAAAGTCCGTCCCCATCAGTGTCAATGGTTCGACGTATCTCCCACTCCGGAGTACTCGGGGTGCCGCCGTACATGAAGTACTCTGATTGAGCCTGGGCAAACAGGCTTGCGGAGGGCAGGAGAGCAAGGAGGACTAGAGATTTTAACATTGCTTGAGGGGTGTGCTGGGATGAGAACAAACTAACAAAGCCAAGGGGGGAAAAGCCCAAGTATAGGGCATAACCCACCATATTTTACCACTCCAGACGAATGCTAGTAAGACGAAAAAAGGAATTCTACCCACGCAGCCGACCACTCACTATCCTTACCAGCAGGCACATTTTCTATCTTGTTGACCAGTTGGAAATTGAGCGGGAGAAGGCAGTTGCATAGGTCCGCTATTTCCATCCCGAAGGGTGGTCCTCCCAGAGCAGGATCACGCCCAATTGGAAAGACCAGCGAACATAGGGTTGCCCCCGGCTTTAACAAACGAGCAGCGGCCAATCCGAAGTTGGTGCGCTGTTCCGGCGGCAGGGCGCAGAAGAAGGTGTGGTCAAAAATGAGGTCGTATTGCCGCTCTCCTTTGCTGTTGCAATCCAGAAAGTTGAGGAAATCACCGCAGTGGAAAGTTGACCCATATGGGCCCAGCCGCGACGAAACCAGGAGCTCCAAGTCCGGGACGATATCCAATGCGGTTACTTCCCAGCCCGCTTGAGCAAGCGCCAATGCATCCCATCCACGCCCACAACCGGGCACAAGCGCTTTGCCTCCGGACGCCGGAGGAATAATGGCACTGTCACCAGCGGCAATTCGCGCCACCAGCTCGGGATGGGCCTCACCTAAATCCCAAGGTGTTTCCTCTTCGCGGTAGCGGTCAGCCCATGGGTGGAGTTCAGACATCGGAGTTAGTTTGGCAGTTTTGCAGCCAGAGCAAAACAAAAAGAGCCGCCCCGGTGAAGGAGCGGCTCTTGCAACTGATAACTTTTGGGTCAGTTGATTGTCATGATGTTGACATCGGTCAAGGATCCAAAGGCCACACCAGCAGTTCTGTCCAATGCCACTGCACAGTAGTGCATGATGGTAGCAGGGGGCAGTGTTGGGATGGTTACGGCAGGAGTATTGAAACTGCCCATTGGCCCAATGGTGCCGGAGAAGATCGCCAGGTGAGTCGGAATGTAAGGAACATCCATCAGACCGATGTTACGCCCGTCGCCAAAAGGCAGGCCGAATGAGCCAGTTCCGTGGGAAGTCGCCAGCACCAGGCCAGTAAGGGTGCCGTCAGCAACACCGAAGCCGGTGCCTTCCCAGTGGATGGTGTCACCAGAAGTAAACGATGGGGAAACAGCAGTTACGGATTGAGAGCGGAAGCCGCCAACGTAAACAGTGTTCTGACCAAGGTCATCGGACAACCATGAGACAATGGTGTTGCCATACCTGGCATTGAATGCACCAGTCGTGAAGTCGGTATCACCAGGTGCGCCCATATGGCAATCCAGTTCAGGACTCCAGCTGGCTGCGCCACCCGTGCCGCCGTCGCGGGTAGTTACTGCCCACGCAGTCTGCGGAAAGGACATCCCCGACCCTAGAATCGACCAGTAATCCGTATCGCCAACAACAAGCGGGTACTGCGCCAAGGCAGTTGAAAGTTGAGTCTCCACCCAGGAGGCCGGTATTCCCGGAACGTTTGCTTGCGACACGTAAGCCTCGTCAACGCCGGTCTGATTGCCTTCGTAAGTAATCAAGATGTTTACCCCATCAAACCCGAGCATAGCGGCATCGGCATCAAAACCCGTAGTAATAACTACTTCGTTGTACCAGTTATGGCCTTGGTCGTCGGAGTAGCGGAAATGAATTTCTTCATCTGCTGCACTAGTGGGAAGTTCGTCTTCCTCCCAGGTCAGGCATAGTTGATCGCCGACACACACGAGGTTGATACCGTAGTCAACATCACCATTGGCAGGCCCGGAAGCGTCAAGTTGAACTTCAGCTGCCATCCAGGTTTGTCCGCCATCGTGGCTCATGATGAAGAACATGTCATCGTCAGCGGATGCATTGCGGTCATCGCACCAAGCGACGTAAACATTTCTTCCGTCACAGGCAATGGCTTCATCATCGCAATCTCCCAAGTCGGGGTCAGCACGCAGAGCAGAACTCCAGGTCAAGCCCGCATCATGAGATGAGACCAAAAATTCTCCCTCGCCAGCGGTGGTGTCATTTGCTCTGATCAAAACGTAGACACTGTCACCGCAAGCGGTGATTTCTACCTCATCAACGTCTTCGGCGCCAACTGCAGCGCCATTGTCGAGACGAATATTTGGCAACCAGGTTACTCCACCATCATGAGTTGCAGTGAAGTAGGCTTCTTCAGTGGTTCCGTTGTCTCTTCGGTCTCTCCAAACCACATAGATGTTTTCGTTTCCGGAGGCAATCATGTGGTCGTAAAGCCACTTTGAAGTCCCTGCGGGGGCATCATCAATTCGTTTGGCAGGAGACCAGGAAACTCCGCGGCCATCAGAATATGAAGCCATGATTTCCTGTGTAACGGAGTTTTGCCAAACAACAACACTTACGTCCCCGTCAGTCGCTACCGCCGAAGAGTAACTGTTGTCAGTGAGAGAGCCGAGCGTTTGGGGTGCGCGCACATCCTGCGCAAGAAGGGGGGTTGCAGCAATCAAGATTGCAACGAGGGGCATTCGAATTTGCATGGTATTGGTTAAATTTAGGGATTAAGGGGAGGAGGCAACGCCACCTCTTTGTACCTGAGGATATCATCTAATCCAATTGCGATTTGCAAGAAAACACTATTAAATGGTAGGCAATAGCAATAATTAGCGCCCTTTTAAGGGCTCCAATCCTAGTCGCTCAAGTAGTTTTTGGTCCATTTCATGGTCGGGATAATGGCGGACGAACAAGGCGTAAATCTCTCCTAGATTAATGTCAGCAGTAGATTTAAGTGCTGCTGTAGTCCATGCTTGCAACAGCTCAAGGCTGGGGTTTTTAAGTTGTTGCGCAGCTTTTCTGAGGGCCTCTGCAGCTTGTACCCAACGCTCCAGCTGGGACAAACACATCCCTTTGAGGATCAGAGCATTGGTAAACAAGGGGTCAAGCCGCAAACAGTGCTGGGCGTAATCAAGCCCAATCTCAGCTTCGAGCATTTCAAGGGCGGCATTGCCAACCACCCAGAGGAGCTCCTGGTCTTCCCAGCCAAGGCCTTCAGGTGAGGTTAATTCTCGGTAGTATTCCCAGCACCAATTAACTTCTCGTTTGTCAATCAGTAAGCGGCCAAGGTCCCTCCAAATTTGCTTCAACAGGTCGGATGTCGGATGGTCTCTGCTGGCGCTTAGCAGGGCATCAAGACAGCTGCGGTCTATTTCAATCCGGTCAGCCTGGGTGTAGCCAGGCAGGGTGTCGTATACGTCCAAGAGTTGACTGTTTAGGTGYGCATTTAGGAATGGAAGCAAGGAGCAGTCAGCTCTTCCTGCATGCTGCATCAAATACATTGTTGACTTGCCAGCGCGCAGGACAGGTCTGTTCATGTTGTGGCGTCGGTGCTCGGTGTGTGCCAAGCCTGATGTAATCGGTGCTATTGGAGATGACATAACCCCCACCCATCCATCCAGGGCACTTGCTTTAAGGTTTATTTCAAGGCAAGCAAAGTCTTTGACTGAGGTCAGCGGAAGTCCATTAGAGCTCAAGGCAGACTGGAGAAATGGGCTGGGCACCCGGAGCTCGCCATTTTCGCGAACAGTAAACAGGAGTGACGGTTTGTTCCATTCTCCCGGCACCAACCACAATTGAACCACTCCATTCAGTCGCGCCAGGGTGTCATTCAAGGCTTGAATGAGGTCGGGGGTGCTTGCTCCAAGATCCATGGTGATGGCCAAGACTCCGCCAGGAGCAACCTTGCGCCTGGCGGTAGCGAGTGAAGAAGCAGTCAGCCAGCGTCCCCCGTTGTCCCACAACTCTGCGGTATTCACAAACACGCAGCCATACCGACCCGTACCTGTAGCAGGGGTAGCAACCACTTTGGCATTGGTTTTTCCGGCCCATGAGGGGAGCTTGGCTATCGCCAATCGAGCAAGCTGTGGCGGGTCGCAAACAACGGTAATGTCTGTATCGGCCGGCAGCATTCGCAGGTGCTCACCGTTTGGTTCGCCAATCAACATCACCCGATTGTTGTCACTGTCTCCAAGCGCTTTGGCGAGCAAAAACTCGCGACTCCTCTGGCTCGCCTCAACCCCTTCAAGGTGAGAAAAGTTGCGCCCATTAGCCAGGATTATCCGGCCTTGACTAGACGCAGAGTTGCGCCTGACAATACGGGTAATAGTCAAGGGGGAGCGGAGCTGTTCGACAACTTCGTAGGTGTAGTTGTCGAAGAAGGGAACCCCGGTTTTTATTTGTGATGGGAATCTGATGCTAATAGCGGCGACCACAGTCAACATYGAGATTGCAAATAATCGKGTTGACGGCTTGACATCAATCTGGCATTGCCAGATGCAAACACAGGTGCCCGCAAGCGCGAGGCAAAAAGCTAACAGACCAAAGTAACCGACCAGGGAAGGCAGGAATGCGGCCATCAACAGACCTACTCCGACTGCTTGCAGGATTGCGGCACTCGGACCTATCGGAGAGATCATTTCCCCTTCCCCTCTGTGTCGCATTCCGGCACCGCTACGGATGCAYGCTCCACCAGATATCAGCGCCAGAGCRGCGATGAGAATGGCCAGGAAGGGGGCATACAGCCAGTGATCTTCTCCCAGCCGACCTTCCAGGTCGAACAATCCCCCGATTACTTGATTTCCAGTCATCAAACTGAAGATGTTGGGGTCGGAGAGGCGGTCAAGTTGTTGAGGTATGCGAGTCCATCCGAATGCGAACAAGAGACCAATTACAGAAGTGAAAKGACCCGCCCATCTACTCATTGAAATCGAACTGCCAACCGCCCACGATCCTGCCAGCATGATGGTGGCGAGAGTTAGCAGGCGCCGAGAATCTTGGGTTGTGCTGGAGCCGTCAAATAATTCAAGCAGCGGGAGTAACCAAAGTAATCCAACCGTAAGCGCAAGGCTGAACATGGCGAGGGGGACAAGCTCCCTGGGCTTGGCGTGGGGAGCAGTCAATCGCATACGGCTGGGGGCCGGGAAGGAAATGCCACAGCATGCCACCAGAAAGATGGTGGCAACGACAAAGCCAAGGCTTCCAAGCCCGGCACTCGTGACCAGGAATATGCCCAGCGTAGCTCCTATTCCGACGGCATTCCAGGCGGCGGGTGCGGCGGCGTCGATTCTGGCCGTCAGGTGGGAACCGAGCGCCATTGCCGGAACCCGCAGCAATAGCCATGCCAGTGCCAATCCACCTGCCCAACTGAAGCCAATAGTATTCTCACCCAGAACGGGAGCGACCCATGGGGCGAGCAGTGGGGGAACAATCCCCAGAGCCAACATGAAAAGACCCAGATCCCAACTGATTGGTGCACGGTTGGCGCGTAGAGCCCCGCGACCCATTGCCAGCATGAATAATCCGCCAATGGTGAGATAGTGGAGCGTGCTGCCTCCCACTAACTGGGCAATTGCATCAATGCAACCAAAAGCGTAAATCGAGGTGGCAGCAGCCAGTAGCAGTGAGCTTATTAGGGGAAACATGCTAATGGCCAATACTATACGCTTCGGGGGCTCCAGGCCGTATCTGTCGGTAAGCCATTAATGTGCAGTATTTTATAGATATTTAGCGGGGCTCTTGCTGTCGGGTTATTATTGGTTTGGAAGAATGAAGTATGCTTGAGTTTGACAACCCCTCCTTAATGAGACTTCGTTGAGTTGGCTTTGCTCCATTTTTCCTTACTGCAAGCCCTGATTTGCCCTTAATCCATGTTCAAATTTCTTTTCTCAATAACCTTGTTTGCGGTTCTGCTAGCAGTCCCTTTGGTGGCCCAGCAGAATCCTGCCTCCAGTATGTGGCGTGTTGACGGAGCTGACAGTTCCGCCGCGCTCGGATGGGGTGTGTTGCGTGATTTCGTTGACCTCAATGGCGATGGAGTCGTGGATGTTGTTTCCAAGAACTCCAATGCCTCAACCGGCATGCTTTACAAGAATGGAAGCGTGCAGGTTTTTTCCGGGGTTGACGGTGCTCTGCTCTGGCGTCGCGACGGAACTATCGACGGGGAGCTATATGGGCAAGCCCTTATTCTTACTGACGACCTTGATGGTGACGGAGTCCATGACTACTTCCATCGTCAACCAGAAGGCAACTATAACGGCCATACCGCAAATGGCTCAGTCGAGGCAGTTTCCGGAGCAAACGGATCGCTGATTTGGAACCGTCTTGGTTGGTCTGACAACGAATTGCTGGGTAGTGCTGCTGTAGTCATGCCAGACATCAATGGAGACGGTGTTCCCGACATCGCAATTGGGTCTAAAGGTGCCAACGATTGGGGCGGCCAGGCAAATGGTTACGTTGAACTGGTCAACGGTAAGCTGGGCCAACAGTGGTGGCACATAGCCGGAACCTCCGACCACGAAGGACTCGGCGCGGTGATTGCCATGGTCGACGACCTCGACGGCGATGGTAACCCCGACATCCTTTCTTCTAACCCGGAAGCAAGCACCAATGGCAATTGGCAGAATGGATTTGTTCAAGCAATGTCCTCCGCCAACGGCGCTGTGCTGTGGCGCGTCGATGGAGCCTCCGACAACTCCATGATCGGTCAGAGTATGGAGTCAGTTCCCGACGCCAACGGTGATGGCGTTGCCGACATTCTGGTGGTTAACCCTGAGGCCTTCGAGGGCTCCTGGTACTGGAACGGCACGGTGCAGATGCTTTCAGGTGTAGATGGGTCCACTATTTGGGCAGCCGCCGGCTACTACCACGGGGAGCGACTTGGTTCCGAATACAATGCTGGTTGGGACCTTAATGGCGATAACGTCAACGATATTGTCGTTGGTATGCCCGACCGCTCGACCGGTGGCAAGACCGTCAACGGTTCATTGTGGGTCCTTGATGGCGCCCATGGTTGGCCAATCTGGCAGAAGGACGGAACCGACAACTACGGTCGTCTGGGTGAAAACTTCTGGTTAACCGACGACCTCAATGGAGATGGCTACCGCGATGTGGTTGCCGCCGCCCCCGAGGCCAGCACCTCAGGGCTGAACGGCAATGGATTTTTGCAGGCTTTCAGCGGTCAAAACGGCAGCACATTGTGGCGAATAGACGGTCTTGGCGACACCGCGCACCTTGGCCAATACCTGTCTCGCCCGGGTGACCTCGATGGTGACGGTGTCGACGACTACGTCTCCGGCAGCGAATTCGATGACAGCGCCGGTTTTGTCAACAACGGTTCCATCATTGCCATTAATGGTGTTAACGGTGCGACCCTCTGGTCTCACGATGGTGAAAGCAGCGATATTCGTCTTGGCGCCAACCTTTCCGACATGAGCGACCTGGATGGTGATGGTGTTCGCGATATCGTTTCACATAGCAACCTTGCCGATTCCAATGGTTTTGTTAACAACGGATCGGTGCGCGCATTTTCCGGTTCCGATGGCAGCGAGCTGTGGCGTCTTGATGGCGATTCCAACGACTCGCGTTTCGGCTGGGTTGCCAAGGAGGTTCCCGACCTCGATGGCGACGGACACTCTGACCTAATCGTCTCTGCTCCTTACAGCGACTCCGGTGGAATGGCTGACAATGGCTACATCATGGCAATGTCTGCCGGTACCAGTGCTACCCTTACGGTTGACGATGGCACCGGTATTGGTGGGATTTTCGCCGGCCAGTTCAATACCTGGCACGCCGGCGGCATGTCCGATGGAGCCACCGTCTACTTTGTGGCGTCCATTCATGGCACCGGCCAGCTTGACCCCGGGCATGGCTTTACCATGATGTTGGCTTCGCCCTATTTGTTGCTCGGTTCCGCGATTGCCGACCTCAATGGAAATGCCAGTTTGGAAGTAAATGTCCCCGCTAAGGGTGCCGGCCTGCGGGTCTGGAGCCAGGCAGTTGGCAAGGTTGGGCAAAACTTCAAACTTTCCCGCATGATGGTATATGACATCAACTAGGCAATAATCGGGATTCCTCCGGGAATCCACACTCATTTGGCCGCCTCCTTTTTGGAGGCGGCTGTTTTTTGCGCATCGCTAATCTGTTTAATCCTTGACACACGAACCTACCTCGTTACACAGGGACTTAGGCCTCATGGCACCCTCATTTTTGTTTGTACTTGCGCCATTTTTGTTTGGCACTGCGCTCCAGGATCCAGTTCCACACGACGGGAGTGGCCCGACCATTACCGCGGGATTAACCGAACAGGCGCCGGTCATTGATGGTCATTTGGATGAGCCAATCTGGCAGACGGCTAACACCATTGACTACCTGACCGAGTCCGAGCCGGTCGAGGGGCGCCGTTCCGCTCCCGGCACCCGAATCATGATTGCACGCGACGAGCATGCGCTTTATATCGGGGTCGAATGCATGGAGCCGGAACCCGACAAGATGGTCATGCAGCGCATGAACAGAGATTCGTACTTGCGTGAAGACGACCGCATCCAGTTTGTATTCGATACTTTCCACGACGGGAAGTCCGCTTACTTCTTTCAGATGAGCGCTGCCGGTTCTCGTGGCGATGCCCTCATCGGAGACAATGGCAATCGTTTCAACAAGCGCTGGGATACGTTTTGGGAGGGTCGCACTCAGATTCTTGAAGACCGGTGGACGGTAGAGATTGCGATTCCATTCCGGGCGATTTCCTTCGGCGAGGGCGACACTTGGGGATTCAACGTCCAGCGCAGTCGCGGAGTTGATCGCAGCGAATCTCGCTGGACCGCCTTTGAACGAAAATTCAGCATGTTTACGATGAGCCAAGCAGGCCTGTTGAAGGGCATGGGCGGGTTGCCGAGCGAAAGCAGTTTCGAGGTCGTGCCGTTTCTCAAGACGCGTTATTCGCGGTTTGGAAATCCGAATAGTAGTGATTTTGCCGCTGATTTCGGTGGCGAGGTTAACTGGCGGATTACACCGCAGCTAAAGGCGTCTTTTACGGTCAACACCGACTTCGCGGAAACCGAGTCCGACCAGCAGCGCGTAAACCTGACCCGTTTTTCTCTGTTCTTCCCGGAGAAGCGTGACTTCTTTCTCGAAGACTCAAGCCTCTTCGACTTTGGTGAAGCCGGTGGTTGGCGTGGCGGTGGATTAATGCAGCCTTATTATTCCCGGCGCATCGGCTTGACCAGCGGCGGCAACGAAGTGCCAATCAATTATGGCGCGCGCCTGAGTGGCCGGGTCGGGCGGTGGAATCTAGGACTGCTTGCAGTACACACCGGAGCGATGGGTTCTGTCGGAGTACCGGAAGGTGAAATGTTGGTGGCGCGCCCTTCTTACCGGGTCACTGACAGGTTGACCATTGGTGCGTTGCTGACCAGTGGCAACCCCGAATCAGACAATACCAACCTTGTTACAGGTCTTGACGCTCGTTATTCGCAGAGCGATTTTTTCGGCAAGAGATTGGAAATGAATCTGTTTGGAATTCGTTCCAGTGACGGGGACATTCCCTCAGCGGCCGGTTCTGGTGTCGGCGGTGCTTTCGGGTTTGAATCCGGGCTGTCGAGTTCGGATTGGAATTTGCATCTTAAAACCTATGGTTCGCAAACCAACTTTGACCCGGCCCTGGGTTTTGTTCTGCGCCCCGGTGAGCGCTACCACCTGATGCGTGCATCTTGGGAGCCACGACCAGCAGATTCAAGCAGCGCAATTCGCAAATACAAATTTGCTCTCCGGCCAAAATGGTGGACCGATACCAAGGGAGATTTAAGTTCACATGGCTGGGACATGACTTTCTTTGGTGCCGAATGGCACGACGGTGATGAAGTAAACTTCACCTGGGCGTGGGACGGAGACAATCTCGACGATGAATTCGAACCCTCTGATGGCTCGACCATTGCGCCCGGGAATTACAACTGGCACAAACTTGAGGCCGAGTATCGTTTTTCTTCCAGCCGCCCTATCTCCGGCGGTCTCGCAGTGCAAACCGGTGGCTGGTACGACGGGACCGGAACCAGCATCCGCGCGGATATTGACTGGCGTCCCAATGCAAACTTGCGGATGGGCTTGTCTGCTTATCAGGGACAATTCCAATTGCCGGGCGGTGATTTCACCAGTCGTCAGGGTCGAGTCAACTTTGACTGGTCGTTTTCCCCGGATTTCATCATTCAAAACTTGATTCAAACTGACAATGAATCAGGGCATGTTGGTTTTCAATCGCGCACCAGGTGGATGCTAGAGGATGGCCGAGAGACTTTTTTTGTTGTCAACTATGGCTGGGATGAAGCGCCGGGTGGATATCTGATTCCCGGAGATCGTGATATCAGTCTGAAGTTTGTCTACTCGCTTCGCTTCTAGCGCAGAGGTTAGGCTCTCTGCATGCAGCGTCCCCCATTCCTCCTCGCCATCTTTGCGGTGGTGGCGCTGTTGTCATGGGGTGTCAGGGAAGCCAACCAGATGCGGATCGAGCGGGTTCCCGGTAGTAGCGCGCAACAGCTTGGCTGGTTCTCGGCCGAACCGGATGGCCTGTACCATGCCCGCAGAGTTGAGGAATCTTTGCGCACCGGCTTACCGGTGGCCGAATTTGATTCGGCGATGAATGCCCCCCATGGGGCGGCGATTCCATGGCCACCTTATTACGACACCATTTTGCACCTGTTATTGAAGCCGCTTGCGCCGTTGGCCGACCAACCCGCCGAGCGGAAGCTTTTTGTTGAAAGGGCAAGCGCAGTCCTGCCGCTGTGGTTTGGAGTCTTGACTTCAGTTCTGGTCGCGGCAGCGGCATTTGCGCTGGGTGGATGGCGGGCCGGACTGCTTGCCGGATCGCTCCATGCCCTGGCTGGCGGGTCAATCCATTACTCCGCACCCGGCATTGCCGACCACCATTCCTTTGTCGCCTTTTTGACGGTAGCGATGTTCGGTATGGTCGCACTTGGCTTCAAGCGTGGAGTTCATCGTCGCGAGGCTGGCGCCGAACTCTTCGGCATTGCCGGCGGTATAGTCGCCGGAATATTGGTGGGCAGTTGGACGGCTTCCCTGGTGCAGGTCGGAGTTGTTGAGTTGGTATTTCTGGGCCTGGCAATGAAGGGAATAAAGGAACGCCCGGGTTTGCCGATGTTCGCTGCCAGTTTCAACTTGGCGGCAATTGTTGCATTGATGCCCGCAGTCATGAGTAGCCCGTGGCAACAGTTGCAGCCATGGGTTGTAGTCAACCTTTCCTGGTTTCATCCAATAATGTTGGCGGTGGCGGTCGGCTACTTTGCCAGCTTATATTTTTTTCGCGACTCGAATCGCATTGCTCGTTTTGGCGCGATCGGTCTGGCTGCGACTTCCATCGGCCTGTGGCAGTTGCAGTTACCACCATTCAGTGGTGTCAGCGAAGGATTTGAGTGGGCCGCGCGTGCCAATGTATTCATGGCCGATATAGCCGAATCACAGCCAGCCTGGAAGGATGGATTAACGGGCGTTTTTAAGTGGCTTGGTGTTGCAATTTGTGCACTGCCGAGCGCAATTTACGCTTGTCGCTTGACCCAACACCGATCCGCCAGCTTGGTGTGGGTGCTGGCAGCGGTGGTGTTGGTGGCACAAGCCTTGTTTCAGCTCCGTTTTTCCGACCTGGCGAGTATCCCGATAGCAATCCTGGTTGGTTGTTGGCTGGCGCCGTTGCTGGTTAAATTTATTCCATCTTGTCGTTTGCGTATTCCGCTAGGTCTGCTTGCAGTTGCCTTGCTTCAGGCCACCACGGTGGCCGAGACCATTGAACGCATTGGTTATCGTCATGAAGACCGCAGCTCGGTCGAGTCGTGGCGCCAGAACGGGGTGCGTAGTCTGCACGAATGGTTGGCCGCCAATGCAGAGGGCAATGGAAGTGTTCTTGCCCATTGGGATCAGGGTCATGCTTTGGAATTTGTCGCCGGCCGTGCCAGTGTTGCCACCAATTTCGGCTCCTACGTGGGGGAAGAATCATTCCGTGCACCTGCCGAATTCTTTACTGCGAGCACCTGGGAAGAGGGAGAAGAAATACTTGATCGGCACCGCTGCGATTACGTGCTGGTGCACAGTGCGATTCCCTCCGCCTGGTCACAACTCAAGGCTGCGGCCGGGACCTCGACTGCTCAATGGCGCAATTCTTTGGCCGCCGCACTCACCCATTCCGGGGGACCCCCTGCGCCTTCCCGATTGCGCCTTGTTTTTGTCAGCCCATTCAAGGATCCACAACCCGATTCGCGTTTGGCTGCCGCTGGTGAAGTTGCTCCGGTGGGGATGATTTGGCAGCGCGTTGAAGGCGCACTGTTGAGGGTGGCCGCACCACCACAAACGATTGTTGGTATCGAGATGCGCATCGACTTGAAAAGCAGCAGCTACGCTTTTTTATACCAGGCTGAAGCTGTTGCCGGTGAGGATGGCTGGGTTGAACTGCGCGTACCCTATGCCACCGAGGGTTTGATGGGGGATGCAGTTGCCAGTAAGGCCGCTATCGTCCGCCAGGGCGCCAAGAGTGTTCTGAAAATACCGCAGTCAGCCGTTAGCAATGGCGACATCCTTACCCTGAAGTAGGAGCGGGCGAGGGAATGGCTACCAGCTGCTGTTGGAGCAAAAAATAATTCTTATTTGTCCGAACGAGCGTCTTCAACCCTTTGCCATTGCGAACGCATCTTTTTCTTGATGGACAGGCGTTGGCGGAGATGTCCGAGGATTGAAGTGCGCTGTTTGAACGGGCGCAGAAAATCGCACATCAGCACCACCCGCGGATGCTCGGTTCCGTTGTAGGCTTCGTGGGTATACATGTCATCGAAGATGAAACATCCGCCTGGTTCCCAGCCCCGCTGCTCTCCGCCTACCCGTAACCAAGTTTCTCCTTCGGGCACGATCAGGGCCAAATGAGTACGCAAGACTGCGTGGGAGAACCCTTCGTGCGGCGCAATATGAGCCCCGGGTTCAAGGTAGGAAAGAGAGGCCATGGTGATGTTCGGAATGACCGCCTCCACCAATTTGACGGTTTCCGGGCAGGAATTACAGTTCTGTTGATAACGTTGCCCGGGAACAAAAAATGGAAAAGTATTCCATTTGCCCTGGTACAAATCGGTTCCCGGCCACGGGGTGTAGTCGTCCTTGGGCAATGCCTGGAATTCATCCCTTACAGTTTCCCAATTGTCCTGGAGTGTTTGGGTCCAGGGAAAATCGTGGTTTTCGAAGAACATTGACGCTATTAGGGGTATTTGGGAGGGCCGATACCTATTCCATCGGCAGAAATGAGTGTAACACGGAACGGAACTTGGCCCTCCAATTCTTGTTCCACTAGTAATGTGGTGCAAGACCTTCCGCACAATGTAGGATGGATGTTCAAATGAACTCACCAGTTCGTCTTCTGACCGTTTCGATTGGTTTGAGCGCAGCTTTCGCCGTGTTCCCGCCCCTGATGTGGGCTCAGACTTCCAGCCCTGACCAGCCGCTCAGCACCCGTGAACGCGCCGCTCATTTGCTGTCCCGCTTCTCTTTCGGACCAGCACCAGGTGAAATCGAACATTTATTGGAAATTGGCGAACAAGCCTGGCTGGACGAGCAGTTCTCTGCCGGCCCCGACCTGGTTCTGGCCGACATGCTGGGCAGCCTCGAATCAATCGAAATGAGTATTGCCGAAATACGCGATGAGTACAACTTGCCAGCCGAGGAGAATGAAAGCAATGAGGACCGCCGCGCGCGCCAGCGCTTGGAAAATGTACCGCGCCAGGAGTTGTTGCAGTCGGTTGCGATGCGCGCAATCAATTCGCGGAATCAGCTTGAAGAGGTGCTCTGTGATTTTTGGCGCAATCACCTGAATGTCAGTTTCACCAAGGGAGGACCTTCCAAGTACTTCATTACTGAATGGGAGAATGAAGTAATACGTGCCAATGCGCGCGGGTCGTTTCCGGCCATGCTCCGGCTTAGTGCCCACCATCCGGCAATGTTGCATTATCTTGACAATTCTTCCTCGCGCCGACCTCCCAGTAAGCAGGAGTTGCGGGAGATTGAGCGTAGGACTCGGCGCCGTACCGGTTCCTCGGCCCAGGGTGAAGCCGCCGTCGATCTCGCTCTTCAGCGCGGACTAAATGAAAACTATGCCCGTGAATTGTTGGAGCTCCACACTCTTGGAGTTGACAACTACTACAAGCAGAAGGATGTGGTGGCGTTGGCCGAGATTCTTACCGGTTGGACTTTCAGTGGTGGACGTAATGGCACCTTTACCTTCGAGTTCCGCAACAACATGCATGTTCCGGACAAGAAACGATTCCTGGGAAAAACGATCAAGTCCGACCGCAAGGATGGTCAAGCCGAAGGCGAACAGGTGTTGGAAAATTTGGCAATGCACAAGGGCACCGCTCAATTTATCGCAATGAAAATGGTACGTTACTTTGTTGCTGATGAACCACCTGAATCGTTGGTAAAGGATCTGACCAGAACCTATGCCAAGACTGACGGGGATATCGAACAAATGGTGCGCACGATTGTCGCCAGCGATGAGTTCTGGTCGCGCGAAAATTATCGTTGCAAGTTCAAGACGCCTTGGGAGTTCCTGGTCAGCTCATTGCGGGTGGTCGGTGCAGAGACCGACAGCTTGCGGGCCATACTCAAGGCCTCAGCCGAGATGAGTCAACCGCTGTACCAGTGTGATGACCCCACTGGCTGGTACGACACCGCCGAAGCCTGGCTGGACCCGGGGGTCATGGCATTGCGCTGGCAAGCCGCATTGGATTTTG
>NVRO01000211.1 GCA_002400895.1 Planctomycetota bacterium | reverse complement strand
TTCATCTCTCCGCTGTTCGAGGCAATGAATTCCTCATAACTATATAAATAAATGGGAGATAGGCTCTCCCACCAAAAAGTTATCAACAAACTCCCAACATTTTTATCAACCCAAACAGATGGCGTAAGGGGCGGGGAATAAAGTACTTACTAGGAGCGTGGAAGAAGTTGTCCGTGTTTATCCACTTCCCGTTGGCAATTAAAGGCGGCCGGGCACGCTCCCCCCATTAGTCGCGTCACCCGGCCTCACCGATTTAACAAAGAGAGACGGCGTCCCCGGAGGGTGCACCCAAACCTATATTTTCGGCTGGAAATAAGGATTGCAAGGGCCTCATCCCCTACTACGCTCGGAGTGCCAATCAGTATCGAAATTATTTTGAATTTCAAGGCCCATATCAGCAATGGCGAACCGGATTTGCAACATCCAAAGAGCACAATAACGTCCACTTTTATGGCCGGAAAAGGCGTAGTTTTTTGGTTAGTAGGCGTCCCCGCGTTCCATTTATTAATCCCATCCCATAAATGTCGATTCCTACAATTAGTCCCACCGTTTGTCATGCGACCTCAAGAGAGGCAACCTGGTCAGAGGTTACAGCCCAGCACTATCGCTTTTCATCAGCCCACTGCGAGCACCGCTTCGGTTTACTGGGCGAGTTTTTTGAAGTGCTGGTGCCATGGCTTGAGCGCGGGATTCGCGGAACCTTGCATAAACATTTCCTGGTTTTACCCGAAGAGCTTCTTGTTGCGCGCTTATTTGCCGCAGCTGCTCGCCGTGACCAGTTACACGCCACCGACAAACAATTTTTGCAGTGGATTGAAAGCCAAGTACTGGCCAGCCTTGCCAATCCTGCAGACGAACTGGGATCAATCAGGTGTGCCTATGGGACACCTGACCTGCGCCTGCAATACCACTTCAACCGTCTTCCAAAGAGTGAGCGGGCATTGCTATTTTTGTTCATGGTCGAGCATTTCGATGTTGCAAGACTTGCGAAAGAAACCACCATCCCCAGGGAACAAGTAAGCATCAGCTTGTATCGGGCTTGGAACAAATTAATCTGCGCATGTCCTCATGTTCGCTTTCCGAGTACGTGGAAACTCCCCAAGGAAGGATTTAGTTTTTTGGAGGCGGAACGTAATAAAAGATGATTCCACGCTCCGTTCTTCGAGCTGCCGGCGTCTATGCCGAGGAAGTGCAAGTCAACTTTGGATTGTTGCTGTTAAAGGCGGCGGTGAGTAGTGGCATTGCTCTGCGAGATGGGTTCAATTACCAACCCGATTCGCGATTGATACCCAAATCCAACATTGCCTTGCGCGAGGAATTGATGAAGGTATGGCGAGAGCACCGCGCCTTCGTTCGGGAGCTGTCAGTGTTTTTGGAGTATGGACATGGCTTGCCGGCCAATCTTGAATACTTGCAGGAAAGCTTCGAAGGGTTTAGCGACCCAATGCCTCTTGCGGTCACGGCAACAACAATGCGACCAGCGGACGCCCTTGCTCAATGCACCTTGGCGGCAAACCATGTGCGCCGTGGCGAGCCCCGCAAGGGGATGCGCTTGCTTTCCGCTTTCATTGATCGTTGGAACGATAGTCCGGTTCCTGAACTTGCTCGTGTTTATTGCAATCTCGCAGCAGCCTTTGATGCGAGTGGAGATACGGAAGCCGCGCGCAATTTGACCATGAAAGCAATCCAGCGATTTCCCAGGGACCCTTTTGCCAAGCTGGCCTGGCAGTCGCTTCAATCCACCCCTTCAAACAAGTCGAACATGACATGAAAAGAAAACTCACACTCATTTGTTGGCTGAGCTGCATTGTCGCAGTCCTTCTTCTTGACGGCATTGCTATCGCTTCTGGCGGAAGTAACCGCGGCTGGAGCGATCCTACGGTAATGCCGATTGGCCATCACCAGCACACCCCGTCATGGAAACGCCCATGAGCCGAAGGCTACTTTTTTTTCTTATCTTCTCAGGTGTTGTTTTGTTGGCACTTCTCCTGTTTCTAAATATGCCAAATTCGGATGGAAGTATTAGTGCTAGTGAACTCCAGGAGACAGCTACGTCCACAGGAATCAATAGCCCTCAAAACGACAATCAAGATATTGGTGTATCCGAAGTCGGTGAGGAGCTAGCCACCACCAATGCATTAGAAAATACCGCCAGGACAGAAGAAACCAGTGAGGGTCGAAATGAGATTCGTCAATTCGGGAGCATTGCTGTCCATGGTGTCGGTGACGGGGTCATAGCCGACATCTGGTGCATGCAAATCAATGCAGACGTTCGCCGTGCGTTGACGGATAACCCATTTCTTCGACATAGCGAACTGAGAGAACTTAGCCCTCCAACCGAATATCACTTAAAGCAAGGTGATGCGCTTTATAGCGGTGATTTTGAAAATGGCAATTACTTTGTGTGGGTGCGTTGCCCGGGCAATTCCATAGAGTTTAAGCACCTTGACCTCCCTTTAGTTGCCGGAGACTGCAGTTTTGAGATGAGGCCATGCCTTCCCCTTCGGGTACGTGTATTGGACGAAGAAGGCAACCCATTAGCTGGCGCAGAAATAATGTATTTCGGTCCAAAAGGAGATCCCGCATACATGGATTGGGGGTGGCAGAAACGCCTTGAAGCCAGTTTCTTTCTCGAGTTTGGCGAGACCGGGCCGGATGGCCGTGCGCAGCTTCTTTCCCCGCTACCCGCCAACAACATGATAGAAGTTGCTCCAAAATCCGGATTGTGCGGAGGGAACAACTTGAACCCGAGTCTTGAACATGAAAACGTGGTGGTGCTCAGCCCCGCCTGCACCGTAAGCGGAAAGTTGCTTGATTCGGATGACAATGCGGTTCTCAATTCATATGTTGGTTTTATGGGTGCGAGCGAAGGCCACGAAGTCTTTTTAACCAGCACCCCGGTTGACGAGGAGGGGAATTATTCCATCAGCGTAGTGCCGTCTTCCCACGACCAGCTTCAAGTGATTGGATTTGCCGAGGGCTATACCATGGGTTACGCAACTATTTCGCGACCCGACTCAAACGGCAGTTATCATCGCGATTTTGTTATCCACCAGGCGGTTTCGCTAAACCTTCGCCTGGCTTCCAAAGGCCAGCCGGTTGCCAATGCCACCGCGTTTTTTGCAGTAGATGAACTTGAGGATGTCCCCGGTTATTATCAAAGCGACAATAATGGGATAATTACAACGGACCGTGTTTTCCGAGGTGGGTCAGACTACCTATTACAGCTGGTAAGTGGGTCGTTACGCCTTGGTGTTTACCCCTTCCGGGTGCCGTTCGATTCCACCGAAGTAGTTGAGCTGGAAGTGGACCCTGTTGGTACCTTGCGGTTGGTTGACGAGCCTGCAAGTAAGGATGACCAAGCCATCGGTTGCCGCTTTCGCTCGCAAGCCGGTCACGTTACCGGATTCATCGAATGGGATCCACGCGAGGGTGTTCCTCCTTTGGTCCCGGTAGGGCAGGGGCGCTTGGTCTGTCGAACTGCGAGTGGTGGTTCCTGGTCCAGGGATCTGTTCGTCGAGTCCGGGATCAACCACATTTCACCTCCAGCCAGGCAGGCTCCATTTATTTTCACCCTGCCAGAATCGGAGACTCCAGGTATTTGGGGAGTCAGCCTTTTTACTGATGGCGAGTTTCCCGACCGGGAATTGGAGCTGTTGGTTGGCAGGCATGAGTTGCAGGTAACCCCGGGTGCGATGACGCTACTAGTGCAAAGCCCCGACGGCGGCAGTTGGCAACTCGGTCCAATCAGAGTCTCTGAGTCCGGGTTAAATCTTGGCACGTTAAGGGTCCAGAATGGAAGCGTGAATGGATTGGTTGCGGACGAGAACGGTGAACCCTGGTCCGGTCTTCAGGTAAGTCTGGTGGACTCCGAAATGCGGCCGGAGCAGCG
>NVRO01000210.1 GCA_002400895.1 Planctomycetota bacterium | reverse complement strand
AATCGATCCTTTCGCTTCCAAGTTACTGGAATCTCATCAGGCGGTAGCCGAGCATGATGTGGCGGTACTGGAAGGGTTGTGCCTGGAGCATGTCCCGGTGGGTGTTTACACCCTCTGCGCTTTCCCGCTCAAGCTGGCCGAGGCCGATGCCGCTCCGGTGCGGGCAGTCTTGATTTCAATTGAGGGCAGTTAGCATCCTGACTTAATCCGCTTGCCGGGGTTGCGGTATTGACGGGTTAATCAGGGCAAGGGCATCAGCCACCGACAAACTGTCGGTGAAATCCTGGCCGTGGTGCTGGTGCTCAATCGAACCGTCCGCAGCAATCAGGAAATCTGCCGGCACACCACTGCCTCCATCCCGCAAGAAATGCCAGAATTTGCCGCGAAATCCGGTAGCCATTGCTTCCTTGATGCGTTGCTTGTTGCCATGTCGGTAGGCGAGATACCAGCCGTGGCGAACTCCGTACTGACCGTAGACCAGCTTCTTGGGGTCGGCCAGCACCGGGAACGGGGCTGGGTCGGTGCCCGCGAGCAGCGGTAACAGATCATCTGCCGGGGAGTGAAAGACGCGTACGATTTCAACTCCGGACTCCCTGAATGTGGTGTATGCCGCGGCGAACTGCCGGACCGTCAGGTTGCAAGTCATTCAGGTCGCGTGGCGGTGGAAGGACAGCAACCAGCGCCGTCCGGACATCGAGGTGGAGTTGAATGTTCCACCGCCGGCCATCGGCAGTTCAAAGTCGGGAGCGTATTCCAGCGTCATTCCAACCACTGTTGGAGTAGGTGATTTTCCCTTCAGGGTCGATCAGGAAATTGGCGGGGTAGTTGCTTACGCGGAAAGCCAGCGCGGCGCTGTCACCTGATTGCAGCAGCACTTGCATCGAGAAGTTGTTCTTTTTCCAATACTTGCGGATTGCCGCGGCTTGGTCGCCACGGTTGATGCATAAAATCACCACCTTCTTGTCGGTGGTTTCGAGTTCGGTCTGCAACTTTGCCAACTCCGGCATCTGCTGTTGGCACTCGCTGTTATTCAAGAACCAGAAATTCAGCAATACCGTTCGGCCACGAAAATCCGCTAGGCGTACGGTCTTGCCGT
Organism: Planctomycetota bacterium; assembly: GCA_002400895.1. Next base: position 2,829 of record NVRO01000210.1, on the reverse strand, counting down.
CGAGGTCGCGAAAACCAATATCGGGGGCGGTGGCACCTACTTCAAGCAGTTCTTCGGGCCGCGAGGAAGGGGTGAAGGGTGCGTCGACCAGCTTGTAGTTGGCCGGTAACTTGGCGGCATAAGAGGCGGATTCCGCGGTAACTTTCAACTTCAGCCAGGCAAAGTCGGTCAGTACCCGGGGCATGTTGGGCGCGGCAATTCCGATCGGAATCATTTCCTGCAAGCGCAGCTTGGAATTTTTGTCCAACCAGTAAACATGCCGATAGGAGAGCCGGTCGAAACTGATTCCACGCCAGTTGCCGCGCTCCAAATCATCTGCCCAGGACATGTTCTCGGGAGTGACAGGAGCAGTGCCCGCCCATGCCTTCAGTGGTTCAAAGTTGGGCAGATAGCTTTCCACACTGGCCCAGTCCTTGCCGGCGGTGAACGCATTCCTCTCCAGTCCATCAAATAAGTGAATCAGTTTGCCGTCACCAATCAAACCATTCCATGATTCGTGCCAGACCCATTTGTCGTTTTCAAGGCTTGCAATGCGGGTGCGCATCTGCACCTGTCCGGCCGCAGGTTTTGCTGCGCTAAAACTGATGGTGCTTTCCTGCACCATTTGTTCCGGCTCGCTGTTCTCGGTTTTGAGAAAAACTTTCATGACAATGCGAGCTTCCAGGGCCTCAGCCTGCTCGAAGCTCGCAATCATTTGTTGCCAGGCAATCTCCGCCGACTGCTCAGGTTCCGCTTGTGGAAGCGGTGCAAGCAGGATGGCAGAAGCCAGCAACATGCTTAGTCGTCTTGGCTTTTGTCAGCGCCGATGATGGCGCGAATCTTGTCTTCTTCATAACCGACACTGCGGTAAAGCACGGTGCCGTCCGGGCCGACCACGTAATTGGTGGGATAGGCTTCGACCTTGAAGGCGGCAGATACCACATCATCGTCCTGGCGCACTGCGGTTAGCGAAAAGCCCTCCTTGGTCCACCATTCGTTAATGACGTCTTTTTCGTCGCCGATGTTGACGCACAAAAAGACCACGTCGTCCCGCGATTCTTTAACTTCTGACCAGAAGCTTTGGAGATGGGGCATCTCCTCGCGACAACCACCTCAGTGGTAGAACCAGAAGTTGAGGAGGACAGTCTTGCCACGGTAAGCGGACAGCTTGGATTCGACATCGTCCATGCCGATGAAGGTCACCTCGGGCGCCTGGTCACCGACTGCAAGCAGATTCTTGTTCCAATCGTCGGGGTCAGGGGCCAGCATCTCATCCATGTCGACGATGGCGTAGTCCTCGGGCAGTTCTACGGCGTAGTCTTCGAGCTTGATTTTCGCCGGCATTTCAACGTTCGCGAAACTGAGCTCGAAGCTGCTGGTGCCCCAGCCGACATCATCGGAGACGACTGTACCACTCACCGGAATCCCCTTGGGGTCGAACCAGGTGATGGATTCACTGTCATCACCACTTATTTTCAGACCGGTCAACCCGGGGTGGCCTTCCGCATCTTCGAGCAATTCGAGTTCACTATCACCAACTTCAACTCCCATCCACCAGGCAGCGAAGTCGAGGCCCGGCAAGCCCTGGGCGAACTCCCCAAAGTCTGAGCCTACATTAATCAGGGTCTGTTGCTGGTGGTCGGCGACCCAAATCGCTTCGCCGTCAAGCAGGTAGCTGTTGGAGATTTCTTCCTTCATACCCATGAAGTCGATTGCTCCCTCCATCGTTGCCCAGCCATTGAGTGGACGAGCAAAATGAATGTCGAAATTGATGGTGCCCATCGGCATTACTTCCTCGCCCATCGACATGCTCATCGCAGCAGTGGCGGACAAGTGCAGGGCCGGGGCTTTGGCCAAGGTCGCCTGCATCGAGGCAAGATATTTTTCGGCGGCGCTGGGCTCGGGCACCGGTTCTTGCAGAAGCAGTGCGGCCAGCAACAAAGAGGTGGTAATCATGGGCTGTGGCGGGGCTCGGGTTTAGGGCGGCGGGGGGGGGCAACGCTGTTTACGGTTCGGTATCTTAGCCGTTGGTTTAGTGGTCGGATTACTGCGCTGAGCTGTTGCCTTCGCCTTTTGAATCGAATGCGCTGGAAATGGCATCTGAGTCGGATTTGGATAACCCGAGTTCCGCGCGCACGTCTACCGGGCCACGGTAGATGAGTTTGGTGGCCTCGCCGGCGCAGTCATGGAGCTTGTCCATGCCACTTTGCCGGCATACTTTCTGCAAATGCCGCAAGTACTGCACCACCATTCGTGCGACCCGCACAAAATCTCCCGGTGCTGCGTTGGTGAAGCGCCCCATGTCTTCAAATGTTCGACCCGTCGCGTATTCGTAAATGGCCGGAACCATTGCTTCGTCGATGTTCTTCAAGCTCCCCTGCAGACCGGCGGCAACTTCCATTTCGTTGGCGTAATTGATTGCGCGCCTGGCCGAGCGTAACAAACCACGCATCGGTTTGAGTGCATGGCTGGAGAATTCTTCACGGCGGCGACTCTCGTGGATGACTCCTGCAACCAGACCGCACAATGCTGGTGGGTCAGCCTGGTCGAGCACTCCTTCGAACAGGAGCTCGGTGAGTTGGATTTCATAGCCATGCAGGCCGAGGCAGACTTTGCCCCGAGATTTTATCTCACGCTCTCCGCTGATGTAGGTCATCGACTCTAGGAATGCATGGCGTTTGCCAATCAAGGCACCCATGCGTTTGCGGTTCCGTTCCTCCCTCTGCTTGGAATGTTCGCGCGCCTGGAAGGCAGCAAATACATGCCCAAAACTTTCCCTGGTCTATGCCTGCGGCGCCTGGAAGGCAAAAGTGCACACTGGATTTTTCCGTGTGTAGGCCTGCGGCGCCT
>NVRO01000209.1 GCA_002400895.1 Planctomycetota bacterium | reverse complement strand
CTTCCCATCGGCCTTCCCATCGGCCTTCCCATCGGCCTTCCCATCGGCCTTCCCATCGGCCTTCCCATCGGCCTTCCCATCGGCCTTCTCACCGCCTTCTTCATCCTCAGGCTTGTCGCTGAGTTTTTGGGCGACTACCGGCTCTTCGTAGGGCTCATCCTCGTGGATGACTTCTTCAACCTCTTCGGGAATGACCACCGCACTGTCATCGATAGCCTCGATTCCAAGCGCAAGTTCCTCGGCCGGAATCGCTTCCTCGCGCAGGAACAAGCAGCGGAACACCGGCCCGACCAGGTAGAAATCGGCCTTGGCCTTGTTCACCGCCTCGCCACTACCAGTCAACCAACCATGCAGGTAGGTCGCGCGGGATCGTTTGCCGATTTTGTAGGCGAGTTTGCGCTCACCAAATAACCGCAGAACATTAACATCAACGCCGTGCTTCTCAAGCGTTTGCTTGACCGTATCACGTACAGCATTGAAACCATTTTGGCTGACCTCCTGGTTGTCCAGCAGGAACATCGCCTCGTAAAAGTGTTTTTTATTTTCCATTTTGGCCGTTCCGGGTTTCCGGTTTCAGTTCGGTGAACTCCGCCTAGGGCATGCGGCGGTTAAAGCGGGCTTGGAGCTCATCGAGAGGCTTACCCATTACCCAGTCTTCCGCCGCCCAAGATGCTGTTTCCAGCGTCTCGTCAACGAGCTTTTGCTCGGGGCGACGGAAGCGATTGAGGACGTAATCAACCGAATCAGTTCCAGGATCCCCCACGCCGATGCGCAAACGCGGGTAATCCGGCGTTTCCAATGCAGCTTCGATGGAGCGAAGGCCGTTGTGGCCACCATGGCTTCCACCCGGGCGAATGCGAAGTGCGCCCAAGTCAAGGTTGAAGTCGTCGGTAATGACAAAGATCGCTGCCGGCACGCACTCAAGTTGGCGCCTTGCCGCATTGACCGCGGCACCCGACAGGTTCATGAAAGTGTGTGGCCACAACATGGCTATCCCGCGATTGCGGTCCTGCCAAAAACGCCCACACCGCTGTCCCCCAGCTTTCAACCAGCCGGGTGCGGCGCCGAGACGTGTTGCCAAAAGATCGAGCACCGCAAAACCAACATTATGGCGGGTGCCGGAGTACTCTTCGCCGGGATTTCCTAATCCGACCAAGAGACGGGGACCTTCCACACCGGCATCGCTTGAGAGCGAACTACCCGCTGAAGGGTCGGGAATCATAACCGAGCGGTCAAAAACCCGCTATTACTCATCCGCAGGTTTGTCGCCTTCATCCTCAGCCTTGCCCTTGTTGATTACCTCAGGCTCGGCTGATTCATCACCTTCTTCGACGACCTCCTCCTCTTCTTCCTCTTCACGGCGAGGATGAATCGCGAAAACTATTGCTTCAGGATCTCCGACCAATTCAACACCTTCCGGCATTTCAATATCACCAGCAGTAATAGTTTCGTCAACATCGAGTTCAGTGACATTCACCGACAATGACTCGGGAACGAACTTGGGAATGCAGACAATGACCATTTCCTTCATCTGAATGGTCATTTCACCCTTGAGCAGTCCCTTGGCGTGCCCGATCATTTCAATCGAAACGGTGAATTCCATCTTCTGTCCCTTGACTACCCGCAGGCAATCTACATGCACGAGCTTGTCACCCATGTAATCCCATTGGACTTCGCGCACCATCACCCGCTGCTTGCCATCCGGCAATGCGAGGTCGAAGACTTGTTCGTTGTGACGAACCAGGCCTTCAAACTCGTGGGTACTGATGGTGAAATGGTCGGTGCCACCGCCTGCTCCGTAGAGGGTGATGGGAAGGAGTCCGGCAGCGCGCTCGGCGATGGCGGCACGGGTTCCGGACTTGGTACGTGGTTGTGCTTCTAGAGTATGCATGGCGAATCGAGGTGAATACCTCAGTCGACGAACAGAGCGCTTACCGACTCCTCGCGATGAATGCGGGAGATGGCTCGCGCCAAGAGCGGCGCTACCGAAACGACATTAAGGCGTTCGGGGCGTTCGCCCAAGATGGGTATTGTATTCGAAACGAAAATTGCTTCAACTGGAGAATTATTTAATCTCTCGATGGCCTGGCCACAGAAAACAGCGTGGGTAGCGGCGACATAGACCTTCTGGGCCCCTTTGGCCTTTAGAATCCTGGCCGCCTCAGTGATGGTGCCGGCAGTGGAAATCATGTCGTCGGTCAAGAGCACGTCCATCCCCTCGACCTCCCCGATGACATTTTCGGTCACCACGGTGTCTCCGGAGGTGCGGCGCTTGTCAACAATGGCCAGCGGAACTTCCAGCGAACGAGCCCAGGCCCGGGCCAGTTTCACCCCACCGACATCGGGAGAACAAACCACCATTTTCTCGGTACTGAAGCTCGAAATAGCCCCTTCTTCGAGCACGCTGCGCGCCCACAAGTGGTCCACCGGGATGTCGAAGAAGCCCTGAATCTGCTGGGCGTGCAAGTCGATGGTGAGGACTCGACTGACCCCGGCATGGCTCAACATGTTGGCAATGACCTTGGCAGAAATCGGCACCCGGCCCTCATCTTTGCGGTCCTTACGGGCATAGCCAAAATATGGAATCACCGCAGTAATGCGGTCGGCGCTGGCGCGGCGCAGACAATCCACCATCAACATCAACTCCATAATCGAATCGTTGACCGGAGGACAAGTTGATTGCACCACGAAAACATCGCCACCACGGATATCCTCATTTACTTTGAGGTCGATTTCACCGTCGGGGAAACGGCCAACATGGGTCGAGGTCAGTGCGATGTCGAGGCGGGCACAGATTTCTCGGGCGAGATCCGGGTGAGATGACCCGGAAATAATCTTGAAGCGATCGTCGGTAATAACCATGTCAGGAATGTTTGGTACGAATTGGGGCTGCAGGAAGTCCGACCACGACCTCGCCCGGAGCGACGTCGTGATTACTGAGAACAACGGCACCGGCACCGGTGGTGGCTTTGTCGCCAACCTTGACCGGAGCTACCAGTACGGTACCGGAACCAATAAAGGCGCCGGCGCCGATTATTGTCCGATGCTTGAGCTTGCCATCGTAGTTGGCAGTAATAGTCCCGCAGCCGATGTTGGCGCCGGCACCGACCTCGGTATCACCGAGGTAAGTCAAATGTTTGGACTTGGCTCCTTCCCCCATCTCGGTGTTCTTGACTTCGACAAAGTTACCGATTTCTGCGCGGTCATGCATCACACTACCGCCCCGTAAATGGGCAAAGGGTCCGACCAGACAGTGGGCACCCAGACGACAGCCTCGGCGAATCACACAGAAGGGGAAAATCCGGGTGGCAGGACCAATTTCGACATCGGCCTCAATAAAAGTGCTCGCCGGGTCGTCAATGATTACTCCGTTCTCCATGTGTGCGGCGAGAACTCTTTCGCGCATCAACATCGATGCGCGCGCCAAATCGGCCAGCGAATTGACCCCGATTATCTCGTCCTCTCCGGACACGGTGACGACCGCGCCACCATCCTGGCCGAGAATCTGGATTACCGCTTCAGTGAGGTAGAACTCACCCTGGGCATTGTCGCTTTCCAAGCCATCGATGGCCGCGCGCAAGGCACTCAACTCCACCACATAAACACCCGCATTGACTTCGCCGATGGCGGCAGTTTCAGTATCGCAATCAACCTGTTCGATGATGGAGCACATATTGCCCTCTTCGTCCCGCAAGATACGACCGTATCCGTCCGGGTCGACAACCTCCGCGGAAAGCAATGCACCGTTTTCCTGCTCGCCCAATAAGGCCAAAGTTTCAGCCTGCAGAAGCGGGGTGTCACCACACAGGATCAACACTCTCCCTTCCTCCGGCAAGGCGGCCAATGCGCAGCGCACGGCATCGCCGGTACCCTTGGGCTCGGGCTGGATTACCACTTCCCAATCTGCGTACGCCGATTTCTCAAGCCAACTCTCGATTTGCTCGCGGTGAGT
>NVRO01000208.1 GCA_002400895.1 Planctomycetota bacterium | reverse complement strand
ATGCTGAAATGCAGAATCTATGGGCACAACAGGCGAAGTCCCTGCCCCGCGCCCTTCGTTTGGACGGAAGTCCGGACCAATACTCCGCCACTAATATCTCCCTGCCCGGAGACTTCACCGTGGAGGTTTGGGTGCGGCTTGCAGATGGAATCAGTAATGCCGATGGTGTTCTTGGACGATCTGGTGGCGCCGACTTTAATTTTCACGATGCACGCGCCCGGTTCTATGGAGGACCGCAACTGGGAGATTTGGTAATTGCCAAGCGCCGCCTGGTGGCGGGAGCCTGGACACATGTCGCGGTTAGCCGCGACCAGGATGGGTTGTTTTGCGTTTTTATTGACGGGGAACTTGACAACATTGGTGCCAAAAATCACATCGGTGTCTTTTCCGGCCTGGACATTGGTCGAACCTCACCGCCGCAAACCGGTACTGCCGGAGAACTCATGGAATTCAGGGTTTGGGATTACGCTCGCAGTGAAGCGGAGATTCGTGCGTCGTTTCGGCGCCGAGCTTCTTCCGCAGAACCGGGCTTGGTCGCTCACTTCCCGTTCGGGGGTGACGAAATGTCCCTGGCAGGTGGCGCTTACGTTGCACCGATTGCGTCGAGCCCCCGAATTCTTGATGAAAGCGACGCTGTCCGCGAGGAGGAAAAATTGAATCGTTTTCGCGCCATGCTTGAAAAGCCGGGAGATGCCAAGCGCGGTGAGCCACTGTTCAGAAACCTATGTCTCTCGTGCCACACCGTTGCTGGTGAAGGTGCTGGAGTTGGGCCGCCACTGGACGGTTCCTCTCACCGCGATTTGGACAGTTTGTTACGCGCAATTGCTACCCCTAATGCTGCTTTTGAACCGGGATATCGCACTTATCGGCTCGAAACTCATGGCGGAGAAATGTACGAAGGCTACCTGGTGAAGCAGGACGAACTTGGCACTACCATTGGCTTCATGGGGGGGGCACAAATCTTCGTTGAATTCACAGAGATACGCCGCGGCCGTTTTCTTGACCGCTCCTTCATGCTTCCCGGCCTGTTGGATACTTTGGACGAGCAAATGGTTGCCGATTTGTTCGCAAAGCTTTCAAGTCTTGATTAATCTGGTTCTCTGCGATGGCTTTCATTCCCTACCTTGCCAGCTTCCTGTTGCCGATAGTTGTAATAGTTGGAAACTGTCTTGGCGGTAACTGGACGCTAGCGGGTTTGATTTTACTTTTTGGTCTTTATCCTCTTCTTGACATCGCTCTTGGCAAACGCCGTGGTCATACCGGCATGACCGTCGATGCGGGACCATGGGGAGAATTAATTTTGCGCCTCCACGTGCTGGTTCAATTGTGCGTGGTCGGAGTTTTGTTATGGCGCGCCTACCGGGATGGCGCGGAGTGGACGACTTTCTTTGCGGCATTAAGTACTGCCGGGGCTGGCGGGGCCAGTGGGATTATTGTTGCCCATGAATTAGGGCATCGCCGACCACGCAGCTTTTCCTGGTGGCTGTCCAGGTTAAATCTTATGTCTGTCTGTTATAGCCATTACACAATCGAGCACAACCACAACCACCACCTCAACGTGGGGACCGATGCCGATCCGGCGAGTGTTCCGCTTGGCCGTGGTTTATGGTCCCAGGTTGTCTTTACAATTCCGCGTCAATATTTTAGCGCTTGGCGAATCCAAGAAAACAGGTCCAAGGCGGGTTCGTTCAACCCGATGCTCCGCGACTTGCTAGTACAGGTCGGACTGGTGGTCGCTTTCGGTCTTCTTTTGTCCTGGTGGGTGGCACTGGCCTTCCTGGTGCAGGCCTTTTTTGCAGTTCTACTGTTGGAATACGTTAATTACATCAGGCACTATGGATTGCGGCGCGGGAGTGAAGAAAGGCAGACCGAGCAACATTCCTGGCAGACCGAAGCGCGCTGGACAGGTTGGACCTTGTTTGAAGTTTCACTTCACCCCGACCATCACCTGCGCACCAACCTTCCTTTCTGGAGGCTTGACGCTATTTCCAGTGCGCCGACTTTGCCCGTTGGCTATTACGGCCTCTTTTGGGCGTGTGCCTTTCCCCCGCTCTGGCGGCTCTGGATGGATCCAAAAGTTCCGTCCGCATCGCATTGACAAATTTCACTCCCCATGAGTCGACTAATTTTCCCTCTTCTTTCGTGCGTGTTTCTGTTTCCTGCTTGTGCTGCTGCTGGCGACGACGACGACGACGGTTGGCGCGTGCTGACTCTCGCCGACTTTGTCAATGTCAACGGGACTGCGGAGACCTGGACTGAGCGTGACGGGATGATTGTCTGTAGCGGAAAACCCAACGGCGGTGCCCGCACCAATTTCCAACTCACCAACTTCGAGATGGTGGTGGAGTGGAAGCATCATGTGTATGCAGGCAACGCCGGCATATTTCTCTGGTGTCCCGAATCTGCATTTACCGACCTGCCCCCCGGCACGCTCCCACGAAGTGGTATCGAGGTCCAGGTCCTCGACCTTGGCTATGAGGAGAACTTTGAGAGGTCGAAGGGGAAACCCTCGGACTGGTTCACCAGCCACGGTGACGTTTTCCCGGTTGGAGCCTCGACGATGAAGGCATTCACCCCCGAGATTACTTACACCTACCCCGACGGTTCATCTGCAAAGGTCGGGAATCCCGACAGTAGCCGCAGTTTCCCCACCGAGCGGCTTTCCAACCCGGTCGGCGAGTGGAACCACTACTTCATCCGTGCCGACAATGGTGAGGTGCGGCTATGGGTGAATGGGGTTGAAGTCAACGGCGGTAACGAATGCGTGCCCGCGACCGGATACCTCGCCCTCGAATCTGAAGGGTCCCTGGTGGAGTACCGTAATCTTCGCATCCGCGAACTTCCCTGAGCGTAACGTTACAGGATCCATTCCGTGTCCAGACCAATAACACCCCTTACCCTGTTCTCGGTTTTGCTTGCGGCTTGCGCAGTCCCAAGTTCCGGAACCCCTGACTCCAAGCTTGAGGCACTAACCGCTTCCTGTCAGGAGGAACTCGATGCCATTCATGCTGCCGGCTCGTTTCCCGGCGCTACCGCCTCCCTGGTGCTTGCAGATGGGAGAGTCGTTCGTCTGGCGGTTGGAAACACCGAGCAGGGTGGGCGTCCGCTTACTCCCGAAGACCGCATGCTTGTCGGAAGTGTCGGGAAAACTTGGGTCGCAGCGATTATCCATCAACTAGCGGCCAAAGGCATGGTTGAATATGACAGCAAGGCAGTCGAGTGGTTTCATGAAGACGATTGGTATTTGCGCATCCCCAATGCCGGCGAAGTCACTCTGCGCCAGTTGCTGCGCCATCAAAGCGGCCTCGAACGCTATGAGTTCAAACCGGAATTTTGGAAGGAGCTGATGCTTGACCCTGACCGGGTCTGGCATCCGCAAGAACTGTTGGCATTCGTGTTCGATGACCAGCCGATGTTCCCGGCGGGAGAGGGTTGGGCTTATGCTGACACCAATTACATTCTGCTTGGAATGATTATCGAACGTGCCACCGGGCGCCGCTTTTATGATCTGGCCGAAGACTGGATTAATCGCCCACACCGCTTCAAGGACACCATTGCCTCCGACCAACGCCGCCTTGTAGGAGTCGTTCAAGGAACGGTAAAGGCAGGTCGTCAGCTCGGAGTCGGGCCCTTCACTCTGTCCGATGGTGTCTTTACCTACAACGTACAGTTTGAGTGGTGCGGCGGCGGCTTCGCCAGCACCTCAACAGATCTGGCGCGCTGGGCATGGTTGTTGTTCAGTGAACGCTTGCTTGGCAAGGACGGGGTCGCCGCAATGCTGGACGCGGTGCCAGCTCCCGAACTTGGTCCTGGGCGCGCCTACGGCCTGGGGGTAATCCTCACCGATACCCGACTCGGCCAATTGCGTGGTCACGATGGTTTCATGCCCGGATACCTGACGACGATGGGCTATTTCCCCGAATCGGGAATTGCTGCTGCCATCCAGGTTAATACTGATGCCG
>NVRO01000207.1 GCA_002400895.1 Planctomycetota bacterium | reverse complement strand
GACGCACGCGGGGTGGTGGGCGACCATATCGGGCGTAATGTGGCCGGGCGGATCGATACAGTGGTGCCGCCACCGGCGCCGCCCACATGGTTCGCGCAGGCGGGGCACTGGTTGACGCTCGTCTGGGCTATCGCACTGCTGGCACTATCGCTGGTTGCCATGCGCCGCGCGGAAGGCTACCCCGCACAGAACACATAAAGATTTCTTTATATCGGGATTTGCTCGTTCATGCGCACCAGTTTTCTCTTCACCTCCGAGAGCGTCTCCGAGGGCCATCCCGACAAGGTCTCGGATCAGATCTCCGACGCTTTTCTTGATGCTTGTCTAACTCAGGACAGCAAATCCAAGGTCGCCTGCGAAACCCTGGTGACCACCGGTTTGGTATTCCTCGCCGGGGAGCTGCATACCAAAGCCTATGTCCATGCTCAGGATGTTGTCCGCCGGGTTCTTCGTGATATCGGCTATGTCAATGAGGGGGTCGGTTTCGACGCTGATTCCTGCGCGGTTATTTCAACCTTGCATCGCCAATCGCCGGAGATTCGCAAGGGAGTGGAAAATTCCTCCGACGAGAATGCTACCGGTGCAGGTGATCAGGGCATGATGTTCGGTTATGCCTGTCGCGAAACCGAATCTTTCATGCCTGCTCCAATTTATTGGGCCCACCGGCTGATGGCCCGTCATGCCGAGCTGATTCAATCCGGGGAACTCCCCTGGTTGCGTCCGGATGCCAAATCCCAACTTACTTTCAGTTACGAGGATGAGTTACCGGTTGCGATTGAAGCAGTGGTGCTCTCCACTCAGCATGCGAAAGAAATCGGCACTGAAGAGCTGAAGTCCGAAATCGAAGAACACATAATCCGTAAAGTGTTGCCGCCCGAATATCTATCCGATGAGACCGCAATCCACATCAATCCGACCGGCAGTTTTGTAACTGGTGGCCCCAAAGGCGATGCCGGCTTGACCGGACGAAAAATCATTGTGGACACCTATGGGGGCATGGCTCGGCATGGCGGAGGTGCCTTCTCCGGCAAGGACTGCACCAAGGTCGACCGCTCCGCCGCTTATGCAACTCGCTGGATTGCCAAGAACATTGTTGCCGCCGGTCTGGCGCAACGTTGCGAAGTCCAGGTTGCTTATGCAATCGGGGTATCCGACCCGGTCTCGATTCGAGTCGATACCTTCGGTACCGCCAGCGAAGGCGTTACCGACAGTTGTCTGGCCGCCTGCATCCGCGGTCTCAAGCCCTGGTCCTCTGGCGGGCGCGAGCATCAGCCCCTGACCCCGGACTGGATTATTGGTCGTCTTGGCTTGCGCCAGCCCACCGGCTATCCGCTTGATGAGGACGGCAAGCCGGCCAACCCCAATGGCTGGACCTACCAGATGACTGCTGCACTCGGTCACTTTGGCCGAGATTGCTTCCCGTGGGAGAAACTTGATCTGGTTGATGAGATTAAAATCCAATTGACCGCCTGTCAGCAGGCCTGACCATTCGCTTTACTGTAAAATCCTTGTTTCCCTACGCCCCTCTTAACCACCAGAAATGACCACTACCGAACTGATGGACCACAAGGTCGCAGACATCTCCCTTGCCGAAGAAGGCCGCCTCCTGATTGATTGGGCAGAAAGCCGGATGCCGGTTCTAATCAGTCTGCGCGAAAAGTACCAGGAAACCAAACCGCTTGCAGGTCAACGGATTGCCGGTTGCCTTCACGTAACCAAAGAAACTGCGGTTCTTATCCGCACTCTCAAGGCCGCTGGCGCCGAGATTGCCTGGTCCGGATGCAACCCGTTGTCCACCAACGACGCAGTTGCTGCCGCACTTGCTGACGAGGGTATACGCATGTACGCCTGGTATGGCCAGGACACCGAAGGTTTCTACTGGTCCATCGACCAATGCATCCGCTTCCAGCCGACCCTTACTCTTGACGACGGCGCCGATCTTATTTTCCGGGTTCACGCCGAGTTTCCTGAGGTCGCGGCCAAGGTGTTCGGTGGCTCCGAAGAAACCACCACTGGTGTTCAACGCCTGCGCGCCATGGCCGCCGACGGCAAGTTGTTGTACCCGGTTATCGCGGTCAACGATGCCGAGACCAAATGGGATTTCGATAATGTTTACGGAACCGGTCAGTCAAGCCTGGATGGCATCCTGCGTGCGACCTCGGTATTGCTGGCAGGCAAGAACTTTGTAACCGTTGGTTATGGTCACTGTGGTAAAGGCTGCGCGATGCGCGCCAAAGGCATGGGCGCTAATGTAATCACTACCGAAATAAAAGCCACTGCGGCACTCAAGGCAACTCTTGAAGGGGTGCGTGTAATGACCATGGACGAGGCTGCCAAGGTGGGCGATATCTTCATTACCGCTACCGGGATGAAAGATGTAATTGTCAAGCGGCACTTCGAATCGATGAAGGACGGGGCAATCGTCTGTAATACCGGCCATTACGACTGCGAAATCAACCTTGCGGAACTCAATGAAATCACCGTTTCCAAGCGTGAAATGCGTGATAACTGTATTGAGTACACCCTGAAAAATGGTAACCGCCTCTACATTCTTGCAGAAGGCCGCCTGGTCAACCTGGCAGCTGCCGAAGGGCACCCCTCCGAAGTCATGGATATGAGTTTCGCCAATCAGTTCCAAGCAATGATGAAATTGGCAATGGAAGCCGAAAGCATGGAGAATGGCGTGCATGTCCTACCCGAGGAATTGGATCAGGAAATTGCCGGCATCAAGTTGTCCTCAATGGGCCTTGCCCTGGATGTTCTGACTCCCGAACAGGTCAGCTACGCTACCGACTACTCCCAAGGAACTTGAACATGAATACCAAGCCCAAGAACGCAATACTAAGCAAGGGGTTCACCTTGTTGGAAATGATGGTTGTCATCATGATTATTGGAATTCTTTCGGCTTCCCTGATCGTGATGGTCCCGGAAATGCTGGACAAGGCAAATGTCACCGCCAACCAGAAGAACATGACCAACATTTATCAATTCATGTTGCAATACCGGGATGACCACAGCATGTCGTGGCCAAAGGACAACGGGCAGCGTTTCTTCCTGCGCTTGTGGAAGGATCGGTATGTGGATCACACCGAGAAGAATGCCAAATTGTTTTTCAATCCCAAAGCCGGCCCCGGAAGCGATTTGATTTTCATGCCCGAGGGGATGTCGATTGAAGATTACCTTAACGATTGGGACTCAATCGGCCCGGAATACACTTCGTACGCCGGTTTTAACGATGGGGGTGACCGCTCCTTGCGCAAGAGATTGGCAAAGGACCCCGGTCATACTGCGATTGTCTCGGATTCGGAATTGTGGCATCGTACCAGCATGATTTATTTGACCGGCGATGGCGCCACCCACAAACTTCTGTTTCCCGAACTCTCCGAAGAGCTCGGAGTCGAATTGGATGAACTGCTCATGGACGGGGCGGTTTTACCCGGCCCCGGTTGTGTTGCCGAGATTCTCGCAACGGTAACCAATGATTGATGAGTGAATCCTCATCTGACCGCCTTGACAACACCCGCAGCTTCGCTCTGCGGGTGTTTGGCTGTCAGATGAATTTCTATGATGGTGAGTTGATTCGCGCCGGTTTCCTTAAAGCCGGTTATCAGGAGAGCCAGAATTGGCTGACTGCGGACCTGGTGCTATTTCACACCTGTTCGGTACGCGAACATGCCGAAGAGAAGGTTCATTCTCTGCTCGGCGAGTTACGCCGGGTTAAAAAAGCGCGCCCGTCAGTTGTGATAGGAGTGGTCGGCTGCATGGCAGACCGGGAAGCTGCCGAGCTTTTCAATCGTGAACCTCATGTCGACATCGTGTGTGGTTCTCGCCACTTCCCGGAACTTCCTCAATTGGTTGAGCGGGTCATCCAGGGTGAGAAACGGGTGCTTGAAGTGGGGGAGGCCAATCAACCGGTGGATGAGCCAGTGAGGGAATTACTCGGACATCCCGGTGGCCACTCCGCCCAGGTCGCGGT
>NVRO01000206.1 GCA_002400895.1 Planctomycetota bacterium | reverse complement strand
ATCGCGCCGTGCTGACCGTAGGCGTAGTCGTCAGCCACCCCGTTGGCGACATATAAAACTTCCCAGGAGGTGCCGTATGCGTATCCATTGTTGGCTGTCATTTCCATCGCATAATCACGAAGTTGGGCATCGTCAGGTGCAAAAATAGTGTCGTAACTCCAGGGGAACAACCAAAGATTCGAATAGGTGTGGGTGCTAATTGAAACTCCCGGGGGATAGGCGGCGCTGGCATCGCGGATACTGGCAGTTTCGGGCTCCGAAAATGGAGCGGTGCCGCGATATATTTCCGAAGAGCCGCTCCCGCTAGACCCGCCCCATTGCGAGCCCCAAGCCCAATCATAATTTCGGTTGAGGTCGACACCGTAGGAGCCGCCGCTGTTGGCGCGTCTATTCTTGCGCCACATGCCTCCTCCATTCGGGTTGGTCATGCGGTTGTACTCATAGCCATCCGGATTGACACAGGGGACGAATAACAAGTTGCGACTGTCGACAACCCGGGTCAATTCTTCGTCTATTCCATATCCCTGACAAATCCAGTCAATAAACAGGAGAAGCGACTCGGCGGACATCGGCTCTCGGGCATGATGAAGCGCATCAAACCAGGCAGTGGGCTCTCCTGGTTCAATAGTGTTGGGGTTGTCGGAAACCCTGACCATCCAAATGTCTCGCCCTTGAATTGAGCTCCCTATCGATTGTTTTACTGAAACCAGGTTTGGATAATCATTGGCTAATCGATCCAATTCTTGTCCTATTTCCGCAAGCGTTCGAAATCCACCCATGGTTCCGCTGGAACTACGGGCGGAGGGATCAGATTCTGCGCGTCTGGCGTACCAATCCGCAAGGTCTTCGGTTATGACTTCAAACCTGAAGCCTTCGCGTGAAAGCAGATTCTGCTCTAAATCGGTTGCATATGCAACAACAGCTCCGCCGGGATGTCGGGCTTGGTGATCATCAACATCATGTAGCAGAATATTCAAGAACTGGAACTGAGCCTCGTTCGCAACCTGCACATGAATCAAATCCAGAGGAGAATTACTGGATTGGTTTTGTTGAGGGACAATGAAGGAAAAGATCAGGGCGAGGGGAAGGGCAGTAATCATAATTAGGAGATGGGTTGAGCCCCTTGGATAGGAGGACCTTTGAAATTTATGTCCTGCTGTGGGAATGGAATTTCGACCTGGTTCTCCCGGAACTCACGGTCAATTCCACACAACAATGCGTCAATCGCCTGGCCTTTAATCAGTGGTTCAGGGATCCAGCACAGCAGCTCAAAGTCCAGGCTGGATGGGCCAAAGGCGCGAAAGCGAACGCGGGGAATGGGAGAGTCGGAAATTAACTCTTCTTCGTTGGCCGCCTTCAGCAGCAACCGGCGCACTTTTTCGATGTCACTACCGTAGGCCACACCAACCGGAACACGTAAGCGACGCCGCGTGTGAGGGCCTCCGGTTTCATTGGTAATTTTGGCTTGACCCATTACCGCGTTAGGGACCGATATCTCGATATCGTCACGGGTGAGAAGCCGAGTGGAACGTAATCCGATGTGAGTCACCTGACCACGCTCGCCGCTGTCCAGGACAATGAAGTCACCTACCTTATAAGGGGCGTCAGCGATGATGAAAACACCGGCAAACAGGTTGGAAAGGGTGTCTTGAGCGGCAAAACCGACTGCAAGACCAACGATTCCGGCGGACGCAAGCCAACCGGTGGCATCAACATCCCAGATTGCAATAACTGCAAATACCGCCAATGCGAACACCACCACTTTGCCAAGATTGTTGAATAATGGCAGGGTTGTGGGCTGTACCGCCTTGAAGCTGTCCGCTGTGGCACTTGCCGCTCCCAGCAAAATGGAACACAGGCGTGGAAGGAATACTGTCCATACCACTACGCCAAGCGAGAAGATTATTTTTATCGTAATCGACTCTGCGGCTTTATCCAGTCCCAAGCGAGTGGTTGCCAGCCCCAATCCGGCCAAGACCACGGTCTTGACCATTGGGCCATGCATCAACTCAACTACCCGATCATCAACATCCGATTTTGTCTTACCAGCCAACTTTTTGAAGGTTGCGCCAATCAGCCACGAAACAACACGTGACATAACCAACGCAAACACCACAATGATGGCTGCTTGGGCGATTTGGTTTTCGGGCAAATATGCGCTTATCCACTCCAGCGCTTCTTGGGTCGTGCGGGTCACTGCACAGTGCGTTCAAGGTAATTGGACGACGTTCCCTGCGCAATCGCCTGCACCCACAACAACACTCCGGTCGCCGGGGCAGGAACTTGGGCGCTGTATGAGCCAACACCTGCAGCGTTGGTCGTCACTATGCCCAACAACTGGGGGTTAAGTAAAGCCGCCGTGGTTTCCAAGACAGGAATATCTTTCACACCAATACCGACTACTGAGTAACCGAAGTAAACAGTTGAGTTGGGTGGAGCAGTCTGGATTGAAACTGTGGCTACCTGACCGGCCACCAAGACCGGAACATCAAGCTCCATAGGTCCGGTAATGGCAGCTCCCACCGCAGCCCGCAAGTTGACTCGCCCCATTCCGTAGGTGTCGTCTTCACCCGCTGGACCCAGGTCATCACAAGACTCGTATAGACGGGTCTGGACATCGTCAGCGCTAAGCCACGGGTTGGCAGCGAAAATCATGGCGGCAACCCCGTTCGCCAGAGGAGTGGCCATGCTGGTGCCGCTCCAAGCCTGATAGCCACCACCTACTACTGTTGACAAGATGTCAACACCAGGTGCCACCAAATCGAGGGCGAGACCGCGGCCAGACCAGGAAGTGATTACGTCGGAGGAAGTCGTTGCACCAACCACAATGGTGTCGGGGTAATCAAACCATGACCAGTTATCACCACTATTCCCCGCGGCATAGAAGAACAATGCGTCCTTGTTTTTCAAATCGGTTCCAGTCGTGCCAACTGATGAATTTTCCACGCCGGAGTAGCTGGCGCTAACTGTTTTGGCCCCATTGTCTGCAGCCCAGCGGGCGCCATCGAGAATGTCGGACAAATAGGCGCCACCATTGGACGAGTTGCTGCAGCGAACAGGCATCAACTGGATATCCCAGACGACTCCGGCCACCCCAACTCCATTGTTTCCAATCGCGCCGATACAGCCGGCAACATGTGTTCCATGGCCATTGATATCGCTGGTGTCACCACCATTAATTTCTTCCAGTTGATCGGCCGAGTTGTACCCGGGAATCAGAGATGCAGCAAGATCCGGGTGAGAATGATCAACTCCGGTGTCAACCCAAGTTGCGATCTGACCACTGGCGGCGGAAATCAAATCCCATGCGCTTGAAGACTTCATGACCCCATGATGCCATTGGTCGCCGTACTTGGGGTCGTTGGGGTCACCAATCGGGTAGCACATCCAATCGGGATGAACATACTCATAATTGCCAGTTGCCATCAGCTCGGCGGCAAAACTATTTTCGTTCATTCCCTCCGGAAGCTGCACGATGAATTCATTTGTTTCATCAATGAAGCGCAAGCTTAATGGAGCAAGGCGCGACCAAACCGCGGGCAAGTCACGCTCTACCGGCCGAGCAATCATTCGACCGGTAAACTCCAACTCGCCGGCCTTTTCGACAAACTCGTTTGGAGTGACATTGAACTGATTCTGAGGAAAAATGAAAAACAGTGTGGCTAGGCTTAACAACATGCTTTCAGCCTAACAGAGGTGAGCGTAAAATAGGGGAATGAAAAGCTTTCTGAAGCAAATTTTTGCGGTCGTGGTTGGTCTTGGCCTCGTTCTATTCCTCTGTTTTCTGGTTGTCGTAGCCGTGAGCGGAGACGACAAGGTGAATATTGACACCAATACGCTTTTGGTAGTGGATTTGTCGACCCCGGTAAGTGACCGTGGCCGAGCCCCCGGCTTTGCCGAAATTGCCAAACCACCGCCGCCCCCCTTTTTGGGTCTGAAAAGAATTGAAGGCAATTGTGTCGAGTTGAGTACTCTGCCAAAATCTGGCC
>NVRO01000205.1 GCA_002400895.1 Planctomycetota bacterium | reverse complement strand
GGGTAAAGTTCACCCAAGCCTACGCCGCCAGCCCGGTCTGCTCCCCCACCCGTACCAGCATCTTGAGCGGGCGGAACCCGGCCCGCACCGGAATCACCAACTGGATTCCGGGGGAGGGCAACAGTGGTCCTGAGCAGCAACGCTGGGCCTTGCCGGAGTGGAATCAAACCGGTCTCAGGGCCGGCGATGTCCTCCTCCCAGCCATCCTCGCTGCCAATGGTTACCAGACTGCACACATCGGCAAAGCCCATTTCGCCATCAAGGGCAGTCCCGGCGCCGACCCGACAAACCTGGGCTTCAAGGTCAATATTGGCGGTAGCCACATCGGACATCCGGGGTCCTACTTGCCTCCCTACGGCAAAGCTGGCCACAGCCACCGTGTCCCCGGCCTCGACGACCTGCGCGAGAGCGAGCTGTATTTGAATGACGCCCTGACCGCCAAGGCACTGGGAGTGCTCGACGCCTTCGCCACCAATCCCGACCCCGCGCCATTTTTTATCCACTTTGCTCATTACGCGGTACATACACCCATTCAAGCAGATCAATCACGACTTGGTGGTTATGCGGACAACTTGCCGGGAAGTCAGCGCCCCTACGCGACCATGATTGAAAGCATGGATGATTCACTGGGCAAGATGCTGCAACGATTGGAACAACTTGGCATTGCCGACAACACCATGGTGGTGTTCTTCTCCGACAACGGAGGTCTCGTCACCCATGGAGGCCCACCCACCACTTGCGCCCCCCTCAGTGGCGGCAAGGGAACCATGCGCGAGGGCGGAACCCGAGTACCAATGGTCGTTCGCTGGCCAGGTCACACTGCGGTCGACAGCATCATTTCCACCCCGATTATTTCGGACGATTTCCTGCCCACTCTTCTGGATGTAGCCGGAGTCGCACTACCGCAGCAGGAATTCGACGGGGTTTCATTGTTACCGTTGTTGCAAGGCAACGACATCCCCCCCAGAGATTTGCTGTGGCACTGGCCACATTATTGGGCCGGAAGCTGGCTCCGCGAGGAATTTGAGATTGTTGCCCCTTTCAGCGCCTTGCGCTCGGGAGATTGGAAAGTAGTGTGGCAATGGGACCAACAACGCGCCGAGCTGTTCAACCTGGCTGACGATATTGGTGAACACCACGACCTCGCTCCAAAACAACGGGAGCTTACTGGTCGCATGCTGGCAAAACTTTCTGCCCGATTACGCGCAGTCAATGCGCCGCGACCGCGGGACCATCACAGCGGTGAGCCGGTGCCATGGCCGGGACAATCGAAAGTAGTCGGCGCGCTGCCCGATTAGTCGCCAGCGGCTCTGACCGCAGCCACTTCAGCCGCAGTAAATGCCCGTGCTTTGGTGGCAAAACGCTTTTGTATCGCGGTCAAGACTTCGGCTACTTCTTCGTCCTTGAGCAGATGGCGCCAGCCCGGCATTGATAGATTCCATTCCACCCCGCTAACTTCGACTTGCCCGGAAATTCCATCCAGCACCACGCCAATCAACTCATCTTGCGGTAACCCTAACCAGTTTGGGTCGTTCAGCGGTGGAGCCAGGCCGGCCTGGCCATAACCGTCGGTTCCATGGCAAGCAGCGCATGCTCGTCGATAAACCGGTGATTCGAACTGGTGTTTGCTGTCCGCCTTGGCAGAAGCAACCAGGTCGTCATACACCTTGCGTTGAGACTGTTCCTGCAAGTCCAGCCGCGAATCAGACTGCAACAGCTTCAATAGGGTGGCCAAATGAGCAGGCGGCACAGTCGGCAATGCGGAACGCATTACCCCATCCTGCAAATCACCAAAAAACAAATCCACCGCGCCGGCAAGACTTAGTTCATCGCCGGCAGCAAGCAGTGACAGCAGCGCCTGGCGCCGCAAAAAACGATTCGCCCCCTGGCAACGCTTCAGGATTGCTCTACTGAGTTCAGCATCGGTACCGGGTAACAAATCTTCGCTTGCGCGGATGGCGTTGCTCACCATCTCCACGGAGAAATGTTCCAGCGCCCAACTGGCGCTCGCGGGGTCGAGCTCACCACGTCCATGCAGAGTCCACAATGCATGCACCGATGCAAGCGCACTCCCCTGGCGCAAAATACCGCGCAAGGAATCGGCGACATCGACATCCTGGGAATCCACCAACAGGCGCTGAGCGGTGTCGCGCCAGAATCCATCCGGATGACCAAGCAGGCTCAACCAATCCGCAGGGTTGCGAGCCGCTGGCAGCGGATGCACCGGGTGGTCGACCGCACGCACGCGCCAGATTCGACCAAGCCCAATCGGGGTATCCAGGCCGCGATGCAGAATCTGCTTGCGCAGATAGCTGGTAACGAACAAGCGATGTTGCAACAGGCCGCGGTAGAAGTCGAGGACGTAAGTGGCACCATCCGGCCCATCAATGACGTTGACCGGACGAAAGCGCTCATCACTCGAAGTCAGGAATTCGATGCCAAAAGAATGGGCGTTAGTGGCGGTAATCCTGCCGTCGCCACGGGTGATATCCACTCGCTTGACCAGGTTTGCACACGGCTCCGGAATCAGCACACTGCCACGGTCGCTGGCCGCAAACGCCGAGCCGCGCACTACTCCTGGTCCACACGCGCCAGTGGCGGTGGCGAGGGTCCCATCGTCGCGCAAGGTAGCTGGACGGTAACCGCGATTAACACCGGGAGTAATCCGTGAGGGCCAGGTCGATTGGTCACGCATGACCCGTACTCCGAGTCCACTCAAGCCGCGATAGCCGGGGTTGCGGCGACCATAGATACGCGGCACCAAATCAGCATGCAGGAAGGATGAATTGGTATTGAAATAGAGACTGCCAAGGTCGTCCTTGCTCACCCCCCATTGCCCTTGGGCCGAAGCCGGCCAAGTTTGCCAGGTACCATTTTGCCATGCAGCTTCCTGATTGTGGCCGGCAAAGTGCAAACGATTATCAAGCCCGCGAATGAGCCCATTGGGCGCGTGCTCCGGAGAATAAATTCCGCTCCATCCATCGCTGACGATGGTCTCTCTATCCGAGCGCAAATCCCCATCCAAATCCTGACAAAACAACAGATAGGGTGGGGCGAGCACCAGGAGACCGCCGTCAACCAGACTGAGCGCACGCGGCAACACCAGGTCTTCCAGGAACGCCGTCGACCGGTCCATGCGTCCATCGCCATCGCTATCCTCAAGCACGACTATTTTCCCTACCGGTTTATCTTCCCCGCGGCCATCAACGTCGGGCATGAAGCCGCGCATTTCCACAACCCACAAGCGACCATGCTGATCGAAACACGCCGCCACCGGGTCAACAACCAGCGGCTCGGCAGCCACCAGCTCGATCACAAAGCCATCGGCAATCTTGAAACTGGCCAACTCTTCCTCAGCCGAAAGCACCGGTGCCGAGGGCACCTCCCACTCACGCCAATTTTCAATCTGCGCCACATCGTCGGCGTGGTCGCCCGCCTGTAGCAGCAGACTCAGCGCAAGAGTTGTAATCATCTGAGAGACCACATCGTGGCATCACCCACGGGTGAACACCAACTGAGCTGGCTGAGATAGACCCTGGTTGAACTCGTATCCTTCGTCAGTAAATGATTTCAACTGTTCCGGATGATCCAGTTGTTCGAGCAGGATGTAACGCGCCATCAATCCGCGTGCATGCTTTGCATGCACTCCGATGGTCTTGAATGCATCTCCCTTGCGCTCCTTGAACTGAAGCTCGATTACCTTGCTTTGGATTTGCTCGTGGTCAACCGCCTTGAAATATTCCTTGGACGCCAGATTGATGATGACCTCGTCGCCTTGCTTCGCCACCAACTGCTCCACCTGGTCGGCAATCCGCTCACCCCAATATTGATATAGATTGGCACCGTGAGGATTGGTGAGACGAGTGCCCATCTCGAGTCGGTACGGCATCATCAAATCAAGGGGCCGCAAGACCCCGTAGAGGCCCGACAAGATGGCCAGATGCTGCTGGGAATAATCCCAATCAGAGCTGCTGAAACTGCCGGCATCAAGGGCCGCAAAAACCGCGCCCTGAAAGGCCTGCAAGGAATGGC
>NVRO01000204.1 GCA_002400895.1 Planctomycetota bacterium | reverse complement strand
CACAAAGAAAAATGAGCACACCGTCATCATCACCGTCGCCAGGACGGAAGCTCCCCATTGGCCGCCGGTAACCCGCAGGTACAGACTCAACACCACCATCACCGTGGCGAGTACCAGGAGTAACAGCCAGCGCGAATCCATGTCCCTGGAAGGAGTGCGCTCGGCCGCATTCATCGAAGCCCGGTAGCCGCCAAAAGTCTCCCGAACTCCGCGCTTGATGCCGTCACGAATCTGAATGATCGACCATAAGCCACCGACCACCATCGCACCGACCCCGAGGAATTTGACATCCGCCTTGACTGCTGCAAACAAGGCATCGCCCTCCAATGCGTAGTCGAAAGTCGCCGACAGCCATGGTGCAGCCAGCAACCATGACACCGCACCACCGACAAATACCAGAGCGGCAATATTGAAGCCGACAATCCACCCGACTCCAATCAGCGCGGGCGAAGCGGTCAATCCCAGCCAGAAACGCGAACTGCCCGCCACCAGGGTCAACTTGAGTGAACCGGACAAAAAGCCCACGGCGTCGGCGGCAAGCTTGAACAAGGTGCCCAGACCAAGTGCACCGAACACCAAACGCATGCCGGAGCCGCCCTCTTCTCCTGCTTCCAGCACCTTGGCGCAGGCCACCCCCTCGGGATAGACCAGCTCGGCATTCTCCACGATCATCGGCTTGCGCAAGGGAATCATGAACAACACCCCGAGCATGCCACCGGTAAGACTGACCAGGGTGGTGGTCACATAGTCGAAATCGCTCCAGATTCCGGCAATCACCAATGCGGGCATGGTGAAGATGATGCCGGCAGCCAGGGATTCCCCGGCCGAGGCAATGGTCTGCACGATGTTGTTTTCGTGAATGGTCCCACGACGCAGAACGCCCTTCAGAATCCCCATCGAAATCACCGCCGCCGGGATGCTTGCCGATACCGTCATTCCGGCGAACAAACCGAGATATACGTTGGCAATGCTCATCACCAGGCCAACCATAATTCCAAGACTTACCGAGAGCAGTGTTAACTCGGCTCGGGGGGAATTGGCGGGCTGTAGCAAGTCCTGCATTGGCAGATTCTAAGTGCGCGACCCGGTATGTTCCCGGAAGCGGCCGAACAGTCGTTCGCTCAGCCAAATCCAGCCAGCACAGGTGGCCAGACCAACCAGTACGTCTATCAGGAAGTGATAGCGCAGGTATAAAGTTGCCACCACCGTGAGCACCGCCCATGGAATCAGAATCCAGGAGAGTTCGCGCACCCGCTGCCAACCGAGCCACGCCAGATAAACCGACATCATGGTATGCCCACTGGGGAAACAATCGCGCTTGGTCCACGCCGTCTCGACCAGTGCGGCGTGCAATATGGGCTGCAATCCATAACTGAGGAGCGGCTCGCTGTACTCGACAAAAGCGTAGGGTGACCGCGTCGGCACCAACATATAACCGCAGTAGCACAGCAGAAAGCCCAGAATCAGCCGGTCGGTGCCGGAGTAGAGTCCGCTCCAATCCCGCTTCCAGGCCAGGCGCAAACCGAACAGAAAGGGAAACAGGTAAAAGCTGACGTAGAGCAGTTGCAGGCCGTCACTCAGCAAGGGATGATTGAATCCGGACCACCAGGACTCCCAGAAATAACCCAGCCAGCGACGGTCAAAACCGAGCAGGTACCATTCACGCTCCTCCGGGATGAGCCATGGAATGGCTAATGACAAGGCGGAATAAATCGAAAAGATCAGCGCTCCTGCGGCCACCGGATGAATAAATTTACGCCAGTGAGGCCAGCGAGTGGCCACCAGGTCAGCAATCACCGAAGCCACCCCGAGTCCCGCGAATCTGAGAATTGCCACCGAGGCGTCCGCTACCGGGGCCTCGCTGAGCAGCATCAACAGACATAGCAGCCCGCAGAAGGCGGGAACAAAAAGGCTCAGGCTGAGCGGACGGCTTTCCTCGATGCTTGGCACTCCTCTATGATGCACTCTCCCGTGCACAAATCCATGCGCTTGACTTCGGCCACAATAATTCCACTGCTCCTTTGCGCTTGCAGTATCCCTGCTTGTCTGTTCGCCGACGGCGAGGATGTTGAAGTTGCCGCTGCCGCCTTTGACGGCTCCCGCGCCTGGCACGACCTCGAAGCTCTGGTGGACCTCGGCCCGCGCCGGATTGCAACTCCGCAAAGCACTGCCACCCGTGCCTACATTCGTGAACAGCTGGAACCGCTGGGATGGGAGTTCACCGAGTTGACCTTCACTGCACTCGCCCCCGCTGGCGCCAAGCGCCAGGGGGAGTTTATCGGCACCAATCTGCTTGCCCGCCGTGCCGGCACCGCAGCGGGAGAATTATGGCTGGCCAGCCATTACGACACTTTTGACCGTCCGCGCTTTATCGGCGCCAACTACGCCGGCTCCTCGACCTCAGTGTTGATTGAACTCGGGCGCCAACTCGCCGGTTCTGGTCCGCGCACCGGAATGAGCGTGGTGTTGTGCTGGTTTGACGGCGAAGAGCCCTTCTACCCCGAGCCTTGGGACGATCACAACAACTCCACCTTCGGTTCGCGCTGGCTCGCTGAACAGAAACACCAGGACGGCAGCATCCGTGATATTGGCGCACTGATCTTGCTGGACATGGTCGGTGACAAGCAACTCGGGATTTCGATTGAATCGATGTCGAGCGGCTGGATTCGTTCGATTTTTGAAAGGACCGCCAACGGCCTCGGCTACAAACAGCTCTTTGTTGACCGCCGTGAAATCAAGGATGACCACCTGCCCTTCATGCACAAAGGAGTACCGACTGCGGATTTGATCGACTTCCGCTTTGGCCCCGGCAACAGTTGGTGGCACACCAACGAAGATACCCTCGAAAAATGCAGCCAACAATCGCTGCAAACAATTGGCACGGTGGTAATGTCAGCGCTACCGGCCCTTGAGAAAGCGGCAATCCCGCGGCTCAAGCGCTGATCCGGGGACTATTCGAGCTCGGCTGAAGCCTCGGCAATCGGCACCACCGTGGTTGTACGTTCGCCCATCTTGGGCAGGCGGTCCTGGCGCGTGGTGATAACCCGCGCGGCATCACCCGTGCCGATTCGCGATACAGTGCCATCATCATTTTCAACGATGTCGGAGAGGTCCACTGCGACCACCATGGAAACCCCGGCCTTGCGCATGGTCACGCCGAACAAACGCTGACAACGTGCCATCGTCAGCTTGTTATGGGTGACCACCAGGAACTGAGTCTCGCCGATGAAGTCGTCAATCACATCGAGGAAGCGGACAACGTTGGCATCGTCCAGCGAGGCATCCACTTCATCCAGCAGACAGAAGGGCGATGGTTTGGAACGGAACACCGCCAGCAACAGTGCCAACGCGGTCAGGGTGCGCTCACCACCTGAAAGCAATTTGATTGAGCGCAGTTTCTTGCCCGGCGGGCGGGCGGAAATGTCGATTCCCGCGGTAAGCGGATCGGCATTTTCCTCGAGTACCAACTCTGCCTTGCCGCCGCGGAAAAGGCGCCGGAAAATTCCCTCGAACTGCCCCTGAACCGATTCGAACACTTCCAGGAAACGCTCGCGACAACGCGCATCAAGGCTGTCAATGGTCTCCAGCAAGTTGCGCTTGGCCTCGACCAGGTCATTGCGCTCCCGAGCCAGGAACTCTTCGCGCTGCTGGCGCTCTGACAACTCCTCAACCGCATCCAGGTTGACCGCGCCAATGCGGTCCAAAATTGTACGCAACTTGGCGACTTCAGCTTCAAGCGCGACAAAATCCTGCTCTTCCAACTGCGCATCCGCAGCGGCCAGGTTGTAACTGCGGGCAAGATCTTGGAGCGGTTGTTGGAACTCATCAAGCAATGCGCGCACCAGTTCATCGCGACGCATCTGCACCCGTTGGACACCAAGAGCCAGGTCCTGACGTTCTTCCAGCAACTTCTCGAAGTGACCAGAGCCGCCATCGACGTTGGCACGCTCGCGCACCAACACCTCGGAAGCCCGCTCGGCCTGGGTATTTGCTTCCCCGACTCGCTCATTAGCCCCACTACGTTTGCTCAGGATGACGCGCAACTGTTCTCGCCCGCTTTCAGCTTTGGCGCTGGTCTCTTCGGCGCGGGTCT
>NVRO01000203.1 GCA_002400895.1 Planctomycetota bacterium | reverse complement strand
TTTGACCAATTCGGACACGCCGGCCTTGGCGGCGCCGGAGGAGGCCCCCACTTCAACATGGAGGACATCTTCTCCCAGTTCGGCGACATCTTCGGTGGCCACGGAGGAGGAGGCGGCATCTTCGACAATCTGTTTAGTGGTTTCAATCGTGGCGGCAACAGCCAGCGCCAAGGACGTAGCCTGCGTGCCGCGGTTTCCATAACTCTGCTCGAAGTTCTGCACGGCGCCAAACGCACCATTGCTCTCAGCCGCAACGAAAGTTGTGGTGGCTGTGGTGGTAACGGCTCCGCCGCCGGCAGCCAAGCGGAAAGTTGCCCGACCTGCCGCGGACGCGGACAAGTGCACCAGCAACAGGGTTTCTTCGCAGTGCGCACGGTGTGCCCGAGTTGCCAGGGTGAAGGCTCGGTCATCTCCAACCCGTGCGGATTATGCGCGGGTAGTGGCTTGGCCGAAGCACGGCGTGAAATCGAAGTAAAAATTCCTGCGGGGATTGATGATGGTTCCCAAATCCGACTTGGCGGAGAAGGCGACAGTGGTCGCAAGGGGGCTCCGGCGGGTGATTTGTTCGTCGAGGTAAGAATCAAGCCCCAGGACACTTTCCACCGTGACGGCAACGACCTTTACTTCGAAGTGCCGATTACATTCGCCACCGCCGCGCTGGGCGCCAGAATCACCGTGCCCACCCTGGAGAAGGAAGCCAGTTTGAAAATACCTGCCGGAACTCCGACCGGCAAAGTCTTCCGGCTCAAGGGCCAGGGCTTGCCACGGCTACATGGAGGCCGCCGTGGCGACCAGTTGGTGCGGGTATTTATCGACATTCCCACCAAGCTGAGTAGCGAGCAGAAGAAGTTGATTCGCAAACTCTCGGAATTGGATCATGACTAGAATCATGTCAGAAAAAGAAGAACAAGCAAAGGGCGAAGAGCCCACCGATCAAGCAACGGATCTCACCACCGAGGAGACCGACCAGGTTGACGAACCCGACGTAGAGGGTAGTGACGACCCTGAAACCGTTGCCGAGTGGCGCGACCGTGCATTGCGTGCACACGCTGAAATGCAAAACATGCGCAAGCGGCTCGACACTGAGGTCGAAGACCGCACCCGTGCTCGCACCGAAGCATTGCTCAGCGAGTTCGTCACCTTGCAGGACCACCTGCAGTTGGCACTTGCTTCAATGCCGGAAGGATTGGAACAGAACAAGGACTCCGCCCAGTTTGCCCAGGGCGTGCGCGCCATCCACATGGCAATGGCAATGTTGTTAAACCGCTTCGGAGTAAGCGAGATCAAACCCGAGGCCACTGACCCGTTCAACCCGGATGAACATGAAGCGATTCGCACCGAAGAACGGGAAGATCTGGAACAAACCCAAATGGAGCTGGTGCGGGTTGGTTACCGGATTGGACGACGGATTCTGCGCCCCGCCCAAGTCTGCCTGATCAAACCGGTCGACCCTGCAACCAACGGTGAGAAATAACCATGCCTCACTATGACTACCGCTGTGATGCTTGCGAGCACCAATTCGAAGCATTTCAATCGATGCGCGCCGACCCACTGGCCAAATGCCCGGAGTGCGACAAACAGGCCCTCATACGATTGATTGGTAGTGGAAGCGGCATCCTGTTCAAGGGTACCGGCTTCTACCAAACCGATTACAAACAGGCTGCACCCAGCGATGGCGAAGATTGTGACAAAGGCGGTAGTGATGCCGCCGACGGCGACTGAGGCGTTTAATCGACGGTGGTCGCCGACATTAGTTGCCGAGTAATATTATTTTGCGCCGCGGTCACCGGCACCCTCACGGTCCGACCAACCGAGAAGCCCGCGGGTAATTAACAAATAAACCGGCTTGCCGCCGATGCGCCACATGCGCGCCACTAACGACGCCTGCGCCAATATGCGTAGCTCGCGCGCCGTCAGGAGCGGGGCACAATAGGTGCGCTTGTGCTTGAGTAGATGGCGCAAATCCTCACGGGCACTGATTCGCCATAATTTCCCGCGGCGCCGGGAACAGCTGGCCAGCTGAAAATCAATCAAACCCGGACTACCGTCATCAAGCACCAGCCAATTGGGCTCCTTGGCGGTATCGTTGTGGGCAACACCGCGCAGATGGAGTTGGCGTAGCAGGCGCCGTGCAGCGTGGTGATAGGCGGGGTCGGCCGCGCCATCAACCTGCATTGCAACACCCCCAAGCCAGGAACGCAGCAACCAGTGGCGATCCGTGGCCAAAAGTTGCGGCACCCCGGGCAAACCCTTGACCGTCTGCAAAGCCCGGACTTCACGCCGCAGCAGGCAAGCCGCCAACCAACGAATCCACCATGGGGTATTACCCACGCTTCGGCAAACCACCTTTATTTGCTGTCCGTCGCGGTTAAAATGCCCGAACTCAACACGTCCGAAGAGGTCTGACTTCAACAACCGCTCAGCGGTAAAGCCTCTCACCGTGTTGTTTGCGCATCCATCATTGCTCGCCATTCTGCGAATGCTAACAAGCCCGCCCCAGCTTTACCGCCAACTGTTCCGGTTGGTAGCAATGCTCGTTGCGGTGTTCGCACTAAGTGACCGTGCCGTTACCGCCGCCGATGTCGCCGGGCGAGGATGCCTGCTTTTGCAAGATTCGCCTTCCGCCGCGCAAGTCACCCGAGCCGAGCAACGTTTCAAACTGGCGCTGACAAAACGAGATTCAGCCTATGCCGGGCTGCTGGAAGAATACCTGGCCTGTCAAAACTGGTTGGAACCCGGAAATGAAGTCCTCGCTCCACCGCATCCATTGGAGCGATATTTAAGGGAAAGCGCGGTCTCCGAAAACGAATGGCAAACCACCCGCACCCGACTTTTGGCCAACATCAGTTTTGCCGAATTCTGGAACAACTCGCTCTATAAACTTTCGCGCAAGGCCACTGCCTTTGCGGTTGCCAGTGAAAAACTTGAACGCAGCTTTCACGCCCGCGAGAAGTTGCGCCACCCGGCGCGGTACCAGCGCGGTGCCGATGAAGTACCACCGGGGATGGTGATGATTCCGGGAGGAAAATACCTGTTCCCTGCTTCCCAGGGATACCTGGTAGGACACCACGACTTTCAGGAACAACGTTCGGTGAAATTGAGATCCTATTACCTCGACAAGCGTGAAGTCAGTAATGCCGACTATGCACGCTTTTTATTGGCTCAGCCTCCGGCTCTGCGCGAAGAGCATCTGCCGGCCAACTGGACCTGGGGCGATGGTGGTGCACCGCTGATACCTGATGGCGAAGCAGGATTTCCGGTTGCCGAGATTACTTGGACCAGTGCTGCCAGCTATGCTGAATGGTCGGGCAAACGCCTGCCCACCGAGAATGAATGGCAAGCCGCGGCAGCAGGTTTTTCAAATCGCCGTTACCCGATGGGTAATCGCTTTGACGCTTCCAAGACCAACACCCAATCATTAGGTGCGGGAACACCACGCCAAGTTGGTGGCTTCCCGGAAGACAGTACCCCCCACGGAGTCATGTGCCTGACTGGAAACTTGCGTGAATGGACCGCTGACATCTATCAGGAACCTGCATTCGGCAAGGTCAAAGCAGTCAAGTCTGCCGACTCCACCGCACTGGCAGTAGTCAAGGGAGGATCATTCCGTGACCGCCCCGACAAGTGCCAGAGCAAGTTTCGTTGGCTGTTTCCGGCGACCGGAGTGCGCCTCAACTTCATCGGATTTCGTTGCGCCCTGGATGTGAAATGATGGCCTGGCTTGACCTATTACGGGAACTGTTGGCCGCCAGTTTCTCCCTGTTGCTGTTCCCCTGGCGTATTTTCCGCTCAATCAGGAACTTGTCGGAGCGCAGATTCGAATTCCAGCAGCTCCAGCATGCAGCGGTTCCTCCCCAGCCCGCTGCTGTCGCTGTACCGAGTAAACCGCTACGAAAAGTATTTATCAGTTGCGGTGACATGAGCGGAGAAATCCATGCCCTGCGACTGGTTGAGGAACTCCGTAAACAATACCCGGAGGTCGAGATTTCCGGATTCGGCGGAGTGCGACTAAGTGCTGCCGGGGTTGAAATATGGCAGGGTCTGGCCAATCTGAACGTGATGGGCTTTGCCGACGTAGCGCGCAATCTTCCGCTTTTTTTCAGCTG
>NVRO01000202.1 GCA_002400895.1 Planctomycetota bacterium | reverse complement strand
ACGTGATGGGCTTTGCCGACGTAGCGCGCAAGCTTCCGCTTTTTTTCAGCTGCGTGCTGAAGTTTGCCAGCGAAGTGCGGCGCCAGCGTCCGCAAGTGGTGATCTTAATCGACTACCCCGGACTTAACCAACGCTTGCTGCGGATATGCAAACGAATCGGCGTACCGGTGGTTGATTACATCGCACCTCAACTATGGGCGTGGGGAGGCTGGAGAGTCGAAGACTTCAAGCAAGCGGATGCGCTCCTCACCATCCTTCCGTTTGAGGAAGACTGGTATCGGCGCCACGGCGCCAAGGCGTCTTATGTCGGTCACCCGCTGGGTGACGGATTGAAAGCTGCCCTTAAGGTTGAAAGCCAAATCCCCACCGAATTTGCCGATAACCTCGAACAAACCTGGGTTGGCCTGCTCCCGGGTAGCCGTATCAGCGAAATCAAACGTAATCTGCCGCTCATGCTGGAAGCTGCTGCGGTGCTGCAACGTCGCCGACCGGGTATCCGCTTCCTGCTGCCACACTTGAGGGGCGAGGTGTGGCCATTGATTGACAAGTTGTTGGCGCGGACCAAACTTCAAGTAGTGAAAGCTCCTGACTGTTTTCACCGCGCGATCCCCCATCTAAAGGCAGCCATGGTCACTAGCGGTACCGCTTCGCTCGAAGTTGCCGCCCATGGTGTCCCCAACATTGTGGTCTATGCAATCAC
Source organism: Planctomycetota bacterium (assembly GCA_002400895.1). The sequence goes on along the minus strand of NVRO01000202.1, from coordinate 3,436 downwards.
CTCCACGGTCAAGGAGTGGCTGACCCGGCGTGTAGTCGCAGTGCCATGGGCCGGCTCGCTCAACTTGATTGCCAGCGACCAGCTTGCCCCGGAACACCTCGGTGGTGAGATTGACCCTCTGGAGATGGCAAGCGATATCGAAACCCTGCTCGACGGGAAGCAGCGAAAACTATTCCTCACCAGGGTAAAGGCACTTTCTCCTCACTTCTCCACCCCTGGGTGCGCGGCCCGCGCCGCTCAGGCGGTAATCGCGGTGGCCCGCTTCCCTGAACCGGAGGAGAACGCCCAAGGTGAGCACACAATTACCGGAGAATAATGGCGAATAATCGCAATCGCAAAGGTGTAGAGCAGTCAATGAGCACCTTGGCTCCACCACCGACAGCGGAATGCGAAGCTGATTTATTGAAATCGGCGCTTGGCGGTGACCGTCACGCCTTTGGTGAGTTGACCTCCATACATCAATCGCGTTCGCTGGCATTGGCGGCCGGCATCGTCGGCAATCGTGATGACGCCCTTGATGTCTTTCAGGACAGCGTGCTCAAGGCATGGCAGGCACTGGACCGCTTTGTCCCCGGCAAGCCCTTCTTTCCCTGGTTTTACCGCATTCTGCGCAATGGCTGCATCCAACAACTGCGGCGCCGCAAAGTCCGCTTTGCAACTTCGCTCAGCACCGTAAATCAGGACGGCAATCCCCTGCCCGATCCGATCGACCAGGATGCGCCCCAGGCGCATGAGATTCTGGCTCGCGACGAGAGCAGCCAATTGCTCGCCTGCACCCTGGTGCGACTTACACCCAAGGACCGCGAGATCTTAATGCTCAAACACTTCGACGGCCTCACTTATCGTGAACTTGCCGATGCCCTTTCCATCCCTGTCGGCACTGTAATGTCCCGACTGTCCACCGCGCGTAAGCGGCTCCGCAACCTACTTCCGGAGAACCAATTTTGAGTCATGTCAGAATCTTCCGACATTTCGGTATGGCCCCCGACTAACTGCGAGCAAGTTTGCATCTGGCTTAATGCACGCTCGGACGGGGAATGCACCCCGGCCCAGGACGGTTGGCTGGCCGAGCATTTACAAGATTGCCGGCCGTGTAGCCAGGAATGGGCCGCGGTTGAAGGCACCCGCCTCGCATTCAAAAATGCCAAGTTGAGCGAACCAGCCGACTTTGAACGCGAAGCAATCGAGCGCGCCCTCGGACCGAGCCTGCTAAATAAACTCGGCTGGCTGGCCCTGATTGCCGGGGCCGTGGGAATCAGCATCCTGATTGCCACCGATATTATTGCCGTGGAAAAAACATTTGAGCTGATTACCGTATTATTACTTTACCTCGGTTTCGGGCTGTTGTTTTTACGTGTCCTTCTGGAACGCATCCGCACCCGCCGCCATGACCCTTACCGCCATGTCAAACGATGATTGTCTGTACTACTAACACCATCCCTGGTTGCCAAATAACCGAAATCCTCGGCCTGGTACGCGGCAACACCATCCGTGCCCGCCATATCGGACGCGATATCACCGCAATGTTTCGCAACATCGTTGGTGGTGAAGTCGACGAATACACCAAGGTCATTGCCGAATCACGAGAGCAAGCACTTGACCGCATGAGGGAACAAGCAATCGCCCTCGGTGCCGACGCCGTAGTTGAAGTTCGCTTTTCCTCGACCCAGGTAATGCAAGGAGCAGCTGAAGTGCTGGCCTACGGCACTGCGGTCAAACTGGATTAGAGTGCTTGAACTTCGGAAGGGGGTGCTGCGTTAGTCTATAACAATGCTGACCCTCGCCGTAGCCATGTTGTGCTTGCCGCTTTCTGCGGCTCCGCAATCCCCCTCGGTCAAGGACTTGCTTGACCGCGAGCTGGCAGTGTTACGTCTCTCCCAACTTGCAGACGGCAGTTATGGTTCGCGCCTCGACACCGCCAACGTGGTGGTAGCAATGGCCTTGTCGCCACGCTCCTATCGCGAGAACGACGGTCCCTTTGTCCGTCTGGCAGTTCAATTCGTGCTCGCCGAATCGGAGCTTGAAAGCGATGCCAAAGCCGACGCGGCCGCGGCCTTCGCCCTGCAGTGCGTCAATGCCCAGCGTTACGCCAAGCGGATTGATACCCTCCGCCAGCGTGCCGGTGAACTGGCATGGGATGACTATTCCCGACCCGATGGGGAATTCGGGGCAATCGAACTGTTGCTGCAAATAAAGCCCGAGTATGGGATTGGCCCGCGCGCTGCACTTTGCGCCCGGGCGGCTATTAAATGGTCCCGGAGAACGCTGGGAACCAACGCACCGACTGCCGCGACCCTCGCCAGCAGTCACCAGGCCGGGATTGAATTTCTGCTTTCGAATCGCGGCGAAAACGGTTTGTGGGAAATGTTCGGCAAGCCGGAACCGGGGCTGAGCGCGTTGTGTGCGCGCGCGCTACTTGGTAGCGAGGACGCGGAGCAGCGGGCAGCGGCACTTCCGGTTCTCGATTTTCTGCTCGGCCTGCAACAGAAAGATGGCTCCATCCATGCCGGGCATTTGCCGGTTTACGTAACTTCAGTGGCAATCATGGCGTTGTCCGCCGGCCAACGCGCAAGCGACACTGAAGCAATTGCCCGGGCCAGCAACTTCCTGCGGGCGGTGCAAGCCGACGCTGGCGAGGGATACAGCGAAGACGATCGTTTCTTTGGCGGCATCGGCTACGGTGGCGACCTGCGTCCGGACCTCAGCAATCTGCAATATGCCCTGCAAGCACTACGCGCATCCGGCGCCAGCGAAGACGACCCCGCGATTCAACGCGCGTTGATCTTCCTCGAACGCAGCCAAAACCGTTCCGAGTCAAACCCTGGTAGTTACCAACGCATCGGCACCGATGAGGAAGTTCGCGCCGGTAATGATGGCGGCGGCACTTATATGCCCGGCGACTCCCCCGCAGGTTATGTAAAAATGGCGGACGGAAGTTTGGTTGCCCGGTCCTATGGTTCGATGACCTACGCTCTGCTCAAGTGCTACATCTTTGCCGGACTCGAGCAGGATGATCCGCGTGTGACTGCGGCCAGCGATTGGGTAGCCAATCATTGGACGCTTGAGGTCAACCCCGGATTCGACACTCTGCGCGACCCCCGCGCCGGATTCCAGGGTCTCTACTACTACTATCTTTCCCTGGCCGAAGCACTTTCGCTGACCGCAATGGATGAGTTGGTAGGTGCAGACGGCCGCAAGCACAACTGGCGCGCCGAACTGGTCGACAAACTCAGTTCCCTGCAACAAGATGACGGTTCATGGGTTAACCACCGCGCCGAACGGTGGTGGGAAGGAAACCCGGTACTGTGTACCGCCTATGCCCTCTGCGCGCTCGAAGCTGCTCGCCGATGAAGCTGACGAACTGTCAACGCTTGCGGCGGGTACGCAACGATGCCGGTGCACCGACCTGGTTGTGGGGCGCAGCCGGGGATTGGCT
>NVRO01000201.1 GCA_002400895.1 Planctomycetota bacterium | reverse complement strand
GCAGCATCCTTTCGCTGCGGGCAACCATGAATATGCACGGAAGAGTGGTAAGCAGAATAGCAATGGGACCTTTGTAGCCAGGCCAACTTTCTCGACCGCACCGCCGTGCGCAGGATCGGTAATAACGGTCGGTAAAAATCATCATTAGTACTGCCGCTGCACGTGCAAGACTGAAGCGCTTGAAATTAATCGAGCAAACCATTCGCCGATACGAAGCAGCGCGCTCAAGCGCAAGGTCCATCAGCTCGGAGCGTACAGCGCGGATTGCCGTACGGGCCTGATATTGCTCTTCGCTGTCGCCGCCATCATCGCGAGCAACCAGTACCTTGATGCCGAGCCAGGGCCGGAGCGCTGGGTGATAAGCCTTGCCGTCCAATAAATCGTGCTCGATGTCGCGGGTAATGTTTGCAAGTTGGACCATTTCCCCAACTGCTCTAGCATTATCCAATTGGGTTCCAGTTGGGTCACTTCCTTGCACGGTTGAAATTGCAAACCGGACCGGATTTCCGAGTACGTGGTCGCTGTAGTCGAGTACTTGCTGTTGACTTGCCAACACTCCGCCCTGTCGGTGGAACAGCCGTGCAGATTCTGCCATTCCCTTGGCCATGGCGCGAATGAGCTCGCGGATTCTCTTTTGTTCCGTGCTCGTAAGCGTGAAATATACAGTGTCGACTTTGTCACAGCGGTCGACCAATAGCAGGTGAGCAAGGTCCCGTCGGCTATGCAAGGTGCCCTTCGGAATCGGCGGTGCCGGCTTCAGAGATTGCTGCCCGTCCTCGTTGCTGTGGGAATCATCGAAGCGAACAGAGAATTCTTCGAGGATGGCAATGCGCTGTTCGAGTTCTGGGTGCAGGTCCTCGTAAGTGTCGAGGATCCGACTGTACAGATATGCAACCGCCGAGGGACGGGCTTGCCGCTCCGGGAGCATTGCGATGCAGGCGGAGAAGGTGCGCGCAGCGTGAGGGAGGATGTTCCAGACAAATTTTTCTGCGTCCTGGATGTGTCGCAGTTCGCCGAGGTTGGGGTGTTTGCGATTGATGAAGGCATCACGCAACAACAACCAAGGGCGTCGCAGAAAGAAAGGGGTGCGAAACATATGGTCGGGTCAGTCAGGGCTTACCCGCAGTCCACATCCAGGGCAGTTTCTGACTCCCGGTGTGAAACTATCTCCGCATGCCGGGCACTGCGCCTCATCCGCGTCCAGGTCGACCACTGAATCGGCAGCAGCCAGTTCAGCTGCGCTTAAACCGACCGACTGTTGTTGCCGAATCAATTCGATTGCAGTTTTCGCATCATTGCTCGCGACCGCGAGCACCAACTTGGCCCCTCAACTGTTGGCGTTTACGCCGGGTGGAAGGGTAACCCGCGATTGAATGCCTTGCTCCTCCAGCAATTTTTTTAGGGGGGCGAGGCTGGCAACTCCTCCCTGAGCTATTCCGAGGTATTCTGGTATCTCCATTATTTCCAACAGTTTATAGTTTTAGGTTGAAAAAGGGGAAAGATTGAGTTTAGTCCCGTTGCGAAATTAGCCAGATAAATAGCCGTATATCCCAGAAGATGCCGTTAGCATAAAGAAAATCGCAAATAGAGCATTGACATGATAAAACTCCCCTCATTTTTTTCCCATGGCCGCAGGATTACCGGCTTTCTTTTTGCTTCAGCTCTCCTGGTGGGCACTCTGTATGCCTCCCATGGCCGATACTTCCACGTAACCTGGACTACCACCGCAAATCCCGGTGAGGTCGAAATCGTGGTTACCGGTGCCTTTCGTAATGGTTACGGCGTCACCACTATTGGCGACTACTTCTATGAAAGCATTGGAGGTTCCGGCTTGGATTTAGGAGACGGAAATTATATTGGCGCTGATGACTGGCATGTAATTGGCTTCCAGGACGGAACCAATATTGTCATTGCCCGTCTGGATCCAGGTCGCACTGGGCTCGACAAGATTTACCACACCTACGCTGCTGCCGGCACCTATGACACCCAGGTTGCCTCGTGCTGCCGTATTGGCGGATCTGAACATATCAACAATCCATCCGGGTATTACGTGGCAAAAACAACAGTTACTCCGGACTTTGGTGGTGGACCCGGCAATGCCAGCCCGGTGTCTTCAATGTCCCCCATTGTGCAGATGACCAAAGGCCAGATGAACTCTGTCAGCTTCCCGGTTGTCGATTCAAACGGCGACCTCTTGTCATGGCGGCTGGCCACTTCTGAGGAGGCATCTGGTTCGGTTAGTGGGTTTACCCAGCCGGGACCACCGCATGCGCCGAATGCGCTTTACCTGGACCCAGTGACTGCAACCATGCATTGGGACACAACTGGTGCATCGGAAAACGGTGGCGGCGATACCTTCTACTCCTGTCAGATTATTTTTGAAGATGGCCTTACCCAAGTTCCCATCGACTTCCTGATTGAATTGGTCGACTATGTCCCTGGCAATGACTGCCCGGAATTCGACCGCCCGCCGACTCCTAGCGACGGCGAAAACTTCGTGGTTATGGTTGGTGACACCCTGGGCATTACGGTGCAGGCTTCTGACGTCAACCCTGGTGACACTGTCACCGTCACCCACTTCGGGATTCCTTCGGGTTCGTCATGGACAGTTGGCCCAGGAACCAACCCGGCTTCTGGCGATTTCTCCTGGACACCGGTCTCTTCGGATGTTGGCACCTATTCAATCACTTTCGGTGCAGACGACACCCAGTGCTCGGTAGTTACCGGCATCACTATTTCGGTGCAGGAGGACGGAGGCAACATCTATGTGTGTGGCACCAACCCGGACTGCCCGAATGCAAATGGCACCTCTGGCAACCCCTGGTGCGCAATCCAGGAGGCAATAGATGCCGCCGTCAATGGTGACATCATTGTTGTCTGCCCCGGCGTCTACCCGGAGAACATCAACTTCCTTGGCAAGTCGATTATCGTGATGTCACAGATGGGTCCATCGGTTACTACTATCGATGGTCAGAGTCTTGGCTCTACTGTCACCTTCCAGTTTGGCGAAACATCCGCCTCGGTGCTTGATGGTTTCACCGTCACCAACGGTATGGGGACCCATGGCGTAGGTGGTGGAATCCGCATTGATCAGTCATCTCCGATGATTGTCGACTGCATCATCACCGGCAACGACACTGCCGACAATGGCGGTGGATTGCATGCCAGGAATGGCTCGCATCCTACCCTGCACGGATGTGTGTTCGAGTTCAACCATGCCGGCTATGATGGCGGTGGGGTTTACCAGGAGGGCGGCGGCTTGACCATGGTCGACTGCACTTTTGAGCAGAACTCCGCTGAACGATCGGGTGGCGGCATTTATGTCCGTAACAACGCCGTGGTCAACTGGTCGATGGTCGACGTTTTCACCAATACTGCCATTGGCGAGGATGGTGGCGGGGTCTACCTTGATGGGATAACCGGTAGTGTGGACGAGTTCACTTGCGACCTGAACGCTGCCGGCGATGACGGTGGCGGCATTTACATGTGGAACAATGATGCTCCGCTGTTCAGCAACTCACAGTTCAACTCCAATACGGCCGGTGGTCGAGGTGGAGGAGTCTTCGTCAAGTCGAGCATCAGTTTGGAAATGGACAACGTCACTGTCTACAACAACCACGCTGATTCTCATGGTGGTGGATTCTTCATGCGCAATGACATCCAACTGAACGCGATCTACCTGATTCTGGCCAACAACTCGTCCGATGGTGTCGGTGGCGGTATTTTCATGAATGCGCACTGCTACCTGGATATTGACCGGGCGACGATTACCGCCAACAGCGCGCCAGCGCATGTCGGGGAGGGGATATACGGACGCAACATGTCGCGCATCAATCGTTTACGCAACTCGATTGTGTGGGACAATGGTGCCAGTAACCTTTTCCTGGCAGTCGGAAACTCCATCGGTAGCACCCCGCAAGCTTTTGATGCGATAAATGTCACCTACACCGACCTGAGTCAGTTATTGCCGGGATCGGGCAACATGACTGCGGATCCGCTGTTTGTCGATGTGGCACTTCATGACTACCACCTGCAAGCCGGATCACCTTGTATTGATGCAGGTGACCCCGGTGATGTCGGTGACCTTGATGGGTCTCAGGCCGACATGGGTGCGTGGCCGACCGGAGGACGTATCCTCTGACCGTTCGCATG
>NVRO01000005.1 GCA_002400895.1 Planctomycetota bacterium | reverse complement strand
CTGGTAGTGGTTGACTACCTGCAGTTGCTGACTGCAAATGCCGAAAGCCGCCAGCAGGAGATATCGCTGATTTCCAGAAACTTGAAAGCAATGGCGCGCGACCTGCATATTCCGGTGTTGGCATTGGCTCAGCTCAACCGCAAGGCCGAAGACCGTACCGATAAGCGCCCGTTGTTGTCAGATTTGCGAGAATCCGGCGCAATCGAACAGGATGCAGACATGGTGATGTTGTTGTACCGCGAGGAGTACTACCGCCGTGATGACGATGAGGTCAAGGGGCTTGCCGACATTATTGTGGCCAAAAACAGAAACGGTCCCACCGGTGATATCCAAATGCGTTTTACCAGTGAATTGATGCGCTTTGAGAATTTACAACCCGACTCCGGATTCTAAATCAATATGCTGAGTGCGTTGATTCTGTTGGCGGCAGTGCCCGCCAACCATCCCCCGGCTTATCTGGTGTTTCTGCAGCAGTCGGGTAATCCGATAATTGAAGAACTGGTGATTACCGGTGCCGGTGACCGTGAAGCTGAAATTCGTTTGGCTCTTCGGCTCAAGGAAGGTCGCCCATTCAAGGTCGATGATCTGCGCCGAGATCAGGAGTTCCTGTGGCGTCGCCTGCGCGTCCGAGTGGATGAAACCAAAAGAACCAGATTGGATAACGAGCGGATTCGTATTGAATTGGTGGTTACGGTGGTGCCATCGGTCAGTCGCGTAGTTTTCTTCGGGAATGAGGAATTCGAAAGGGATGAATTGCTGGTCGCGCTCAATTTGGTGGGCCAGTCGGTTGACCGGGGCAGGGTCCCGATGTTGGTTCTCTCATTGGAGGAGTTCTATCAGGATAAAGGCTATCGTCACGTCAAGGTCGAGGCCGAAATCAACGAGGAGTCAAGCCAGCTGGATTTGAACATTGACGAAGGCCCTCTGGTCAAGATTGAAAAAATCAGTTTCGAGGGTAACGAGCGCTTCATAGGTTCTGCATTTCTCGGATTTGGTACCAGTATCTCTGGGGCAATGGAGGCCGGTGATGGGGTGCATTTCGGCAGTGTTTACAAGCGTGGTCTCATCCAGCGCGATTTAATTTCGATAGCCGAATTCTATCGGGATTTCGGTTATCTCGATGCCCGTGCCTGGGTGGCCGAGGAAACTTTCAACAGCCGCGGGAACAAGGTCAGGTTGCGCATAGGAATTTACGAGGGGCCACTCTTTAAGGTTAGGTCGGTGGAGTTTCGTGCTGCCGATGGGGGCGAGTTGTTGTTGAGCCACCAGGAGTTACTGGAAATCGTCGGGATTCGTCCCGGGCAGGACTACGAAGCAGCTCGTTTCGCGGCAGATGAGTCGGCCTTGCGCAAGCACTATGGTCGTCTCGGACACCCGGCTGCGGCGCGGGCAATTTCGAGTGGTGACAGCTCTTCCTTTTTCAGCGTCGGCGGGCCCCAACGCAAACCGGAACTGGTCGTTGACGAGGATGCTGCCGAGGTTGATGTTACCTATGTGATTCAGGAAGGCCGTCCTATGCGGATACGTGATGTAATCGTCAAGGGCAATGTCCACACTCGTGACCGGGTAATAAGACGGGAAATATCTCTGGAACCAGGAGATTTGGCCGACGGCTATGAAGCAACCCGTTCCTGGCGGCGTCTGCTCGGAAAAAGTTGGTTTCGAGATCAGAATACCGGGCAGCCCTTCGTGGACTGGCGGTTTGTCGAAACTGACCGCCCCGACTGGGTTGATTTGAGTTTTGAAGTCGGGGACATGGCAACCACCGGACAGTTTTTATTCGGTGGTGGTGTGAATACCAATACCGGGCCTTTTCTTTCGGTTAGTTTGAACAAGTCCAACTTCGACCTTTTCAATACACCATCATCATGGGGGAATGCTTTTGGTGAAATCCTGGATGGCACCGCCTTTGTAGGCGGCGGACAAAATCTGTCAATCCGCGCCGCACCCGGCACCCAGTACAGTACTTATTCACTCAGTTTTTCCGAGCCTGACCTTTTACTTGACCATATCGACCGGATTGCCTTTGGCTTGAGTGCTTACAACACCCATTTGCGCCTGTCGACCCACGAGGAGCGGCGCACCGGCGCCAGTGTTCGCTTCGCCCGTCATTTCGGGCGTGATTTCTCAATCAGCCTCGGACCCGAGTCGACGCGAGTGGAGGTGCTGTCTCCAGCTTCAAATGCACCCGCCATTCTGCTCGAGGATGAAGGAAAGAAACAGTTGACCGGTTTGTCCCTGGGCTTTTCATATAACACCATTGCTGATCCCTTCTCGCCGGTGGATGGCGGCAGAATCAGTCTTAATAACCGTTTCATTGGCGGCGCCTTTGGCGGTGACATGGATTTTCACACTTCCGATTTGCGCATGGAGAAGTATTTCCCGTTGTGGAATGATTCGCGCGGTCGGCACTGGGTGTTCGGGGCGATTGGTCGTCTGCGGGTCGGCCATGAGTCCGGTGACAATGACCGGTTGCCCTACAGTGAACGGTTCTTTCTCGGTGGTCATGGCACCMTGCGCGGCTTTTCCTATCGCGGCATTGGCGATCGTGAAAACGGCTTTSCCCTGGGTGGCGAGGCTGCCTGGAACAGCAGTCTGGAACTCCGTTTCCCGGTGGTGTCTACCAAGGTCCGTGGTTCCATCGATGAGATGGAGTACGTGCGYGGGGCGCTGTGGGTGGATATGGGTGGAATTGGTGACTCAGTACGGGATTTCGGGGCAACCAGGGTCTCCGCAGGAATTGGCGTCCGYGTGCGGATACCATTTATGCCGCAGTTGCCACTGGCGCTGGACTTCGGCTGGCCGGTACAATCGCTTGWAGGAGACCGTGAAGAAGTCTTCACCTTTAGTATGGGTAAATTCTGATGAGTGAAAACAAACGAAKCTTACTAATCATTGGTGCGCTGCTTTGCGGCACCGGATTCCTGATGGCTGACCGTAACGCCCAGGATCCCAATGGCGGGGTGCGCTACGTCGATGTTGACAAGTGCTTTGATGCATACGGACAAATAGCGTCCCAGGTCGAGCTGCTGAACATTGAATTCAAGGGCAAATACGAAGCAATGCAGGCCCGTGAAGCGGCATTGGGTCAGGCCGAGGGAGAGCTTGCCATCATGGATCCTTCCAGTGTCGAATTCGTGGAGAAGCGCTTCTCCTTGGAAACCGAACAACTTACCATTGAGCGTGACCGGAAGTTTCTGAACGAACTACTCGCGCGACGTCGCATGGAACTCATGTACAACAGCTATGTTGCGGTTCAACGTGCGGCATCCGAACTCGCCGCCCGCGAAGGATTTGGAGCGGTGATTGTGGTTCCGCTCGAGCTACCGCCGCAGCCAATCGACCTGGTTGGCGCGATTGATTCCCTCAAGTCCAACAGCGTTTTGTGGACTAATCCGAATTACGACGTCACCGAGCAAGTGATTGAAATCCTTAACGGTGGTGGTTGAGGAGCGCGTTTTACGTGTTTAACAAGACATGACCAGGAACCAGCGCAGCATCAAGAACGTGGTTGAGTTCGACGGGGTGGCCCTGCACTCCGGAGACGCCGTGCATGTGCGCTTGGCGCCGGCGTCGGTTGGCTCCGGCATTATTTTCAAACGGACCGATATTGATGACCCGGCCGAGGTTCCGGCCAGCAGTGACTACCTGGTAAGTTCACAGCGCCGCACCACTCTGCGGCGGGGTGGCTCGGAGGTGAGCATGGTGGAGCACTTGCTGTCGGCTGCCAAGGGAATTGAAGTCGACAACTTATTGGTCGAGTTGGATGGGCCCGAGCTACCCGGTCTGGACGGTTCAACTTCGTCCTATATCGCCCACCTTCGTCGGGGGAATATTTTCGAACAGAAACAGCAACGTAATTGCCTGGTGCTTGACGAACCTGTTTTCGTGCGTGATGGTGACATGGAGATTGTGGCTCTTCCGCCAACCGGAGACGGCTTGAGAATCAGGTATATCCCGGAGTACCCGCAAGGAATAGATTCCAGCAATGTCTGTATTGAATTGAGTCCTGAAGTTTACGAACGAGAAATTGCTCCGGCGCGCACCTTTGTCCGGGCCGAGGAGATTGAAAAGTTGCTTGCTTCCGGCTATGGCAAGGGCGCCAACGCCGAGAACACGGTGGTGTTGGGGGGGAGCGAAGACCCCAAGATGAGACTGGAGCAGGAGCCCACTCGCCACAAGATTGCCGATTTGATCGGCGACCTGGCCTTGCTTGGAGCCGACCTGTCAGCTGACATCATTGCCACCCGCAGTGGCCATGCCCTTAATCAGGAACTGGTCCGTGAGTTACGTGTCTGTTTCAATGCGCAGGAGATGGCAGCCGAGGAACCTCGCGAAGAAGGTTATGACATTCGTGATATCACACGCATTCTTCCACATCGTTATCCGTTCCTGATGGTCGACCGGGTAATCTCGGTCGAGGGTACGCGCCGGGCTGTGGGCATCAAGAACGTCACTATCAACGAGGAATTTTTTCAGGGCCACTGGCCCGGCCACCCGGTAATGCCGGGGGTTCTGCAACTTGAATCGATGGCTCAGGTCGCGGGAATTCTGTTGCTGCGCAAACTCGAGCACACCGGCAAGATTGCGGTTCTGGCGAGCATCGATAAAGTTAGATTCCGTGGCTCGGTGGTCCCCGGCGACCAGTTGCTGATTGAAGTTGAAACTTTGCGCCTGAACCGTAATCGTGGGCAGGTTGTAGGTACTACAAAAGTCGGCCGCCGTCTGGCAGCTGAAGCTATCTTGTCCTTTGCCCTGATTGACGCATGAGCACCAAAATTCACCCTACGGCACACGTTTCGCCCGGAGCAGAACTCGATACTGACGTGGTCATCGGGCCGTTCGTCTATGTCGGCCCCAAAGTCAGTATTGGCAAGGAGAGTGAGCTCGGCCCCCATGTGGTGGTGCAGGGCCGTACTGAAATAGGTGAGCGCAATCGTTTTCTTGGTCAGGCCTCGATTGGGGGTCAACCCCAGGACCTCAAGTACGCCGGCGAAGAGTCCGCGCTGGTGATTGGCGACGACAATATCGTGCGTGAATTCGTGACCATCAACATTGGTACTGCTGCCGGTGCATGGATTACCTCAATAGGATCACGCAACTTGTTGATGGCATGTTCTCACGTTGCCCATGACTGTGTGATTGAGGATGAAATAATTGTCGGCAACAATGTGCTGCTGGCAGGCCATGTGCGCATCGAAAATCAGGCCATCGTCTCCGGTGGTGCCGCGGTAAACCATTTTGTCACCATTGGCACCCTGGCCATGGTCGGCGGGATGGCGCGAGTAATCAAGGACGTCCCTCCCTACATGGTGCACGAGGGCAGTCCCGGGCGAATCCGTGGGGTTAATACCGTCGGCCTCAACCGGCGCGGGGTTTCGGCAGAATCCATTCGTCAGCTGCGAGATGCCTACCGACGCCTGTGGGCGGAAGATACCCCGACCTCCCTGGCGATTCAGGAAATGGAAGCTGGTGGGGAGTGGGGCCCGGAAGCCAAGCGATTGATTGCCTTCATGCGCGATATGGAGCGCGGATTCCAGGGTCGTTATCGTGAATCACTACGCCGCCCTCCTGCCTGATTCAAAAAAACTATGGGTGGAGTGAAACCGCTGCGAGCTTCAGTTGTTGGAGTCGGTCATCTGGGCCGACACCATGCGCGAATTTTGGCTGAACTTGAGGGTATCGAATTGGTGGCGGTAGTCGACTCCGATCAGGAGCGTGGTGAAAAGATTGCCGACAGCTATGGTTGCCAGTGGCAGGCGCTGATCGGCGACCTTCCCGGCTCCGTCGATTTCGCAGTAATCGCCACTCCGACCAGCACTCATTTGGAAAGCTCGCGTCCATTCATTGAGCACGGATGCCCGGTTTTGATTGAAAAACCGATGGCACCGGATCCGCAAACATGTGCTGAAATCTTGGCCCTGGCAAAATCCAGCGGGGCGATGATCGGAGTCGGTCATGTCGAACGGTTTAACCCGGCGGTACGCCGCGCAATGGAACTTGGGATCAAGCCGCGCTTTATCGAGGCCCATCGCTTGGCGCCTTACACCTTTCGTTCTACCGACGTCGGCGTGGTCCTCGACTTGATGATTCACGACATCGATCTGGTTCAGGCCTGGACCGGTGAAATCCCGTCATCGATAGATGCGGTCGGGGGTAAGACCTTGTCCACCACCGAAGATATTTGTTCGGTCCGTCTGCGCTTTCCCTCGGGTGCAACTGCCAACCTGACCGCCTCGCGCTTGTCCCTGAAGCCGATGCGCCGATTCCGAGTGTTCGGACCTGACTCCTATGTGTCAGTCGACAGTCAGGATCGGTATGCCCTGCTGGTGCAAAAGGCCGAGGGCTTCAGTCCGCAAGCTGCCGCCGCCGCTGCTGCTGCCGGCAACCCTGCTGATGCCTTCAAGTCCCTGCTCCACACCGAGGAGTTGCAGCTTGATGAAGACGAACCATTACGCGCCGAACTTGAAGAGTTCGCCGCCGCTGTCCGTGAGGGGCGGGAACATTTGGTCAGCGGTGAAGCTGGTCACAGTGCGGTGGTGACCGCGTTCAAGGTGTTGGAATCCTTGGAGCAGAACTGCTGGACTTAAGTCCGGTTGGCGAGCGCGCGCTCCTCGCGCCAACTCCACAACACCGGCACGATGAACATGCTCATCAAGGCCAGGGCCATGCCGCCGAAGGATGGAATGGCCATCGGCAACATCACTTCGGCACCACGACCACTTGAGGTAATGACCGGCAACAGCGCCAACAAGGTGGTGGCAGAGGTCATCAGGCAGGGTCGCACTCGGCGAGTTCCGGCGAGCACCACTGCTTCACGTACCGCTTCAGCCGATTCCGGCTTTCGATCCTTGAAGGATTGTCGCAAGTAGGTTGCCATTACCACTCCGTCGTCGGTAGCAATACCGAACAGTGCGAGGAAACCGACCCAAACCGCAATCGAAAGGTTAAGCGGGTTGACGGCGAATACTTCGCGCATGGAGCGACCGAACAAATCCAGATCCAGGAACCAGTCCTGTCCGTAACACCACAACATGATGAAACCCCCTGCCCAGGCCACCGCGACCCCGGTGAAGACCATCAGTGAGGTACTCATCCGGCGGAACTGTAAATGGAGAATCATCAGAATCAACAGCAGGGCTAATGGCAACACCATCGAGAGGGTGCGTTGCGCCCGCACCTGGTTCTTCCAGGCACCGTCAAACACATAGCTGGAGCCGGTTGGCAGGACGAATTCACCGTTCTTCTTGAGTTGATCCAAATAATCTCGAGTTGCCTCGATGGTCGCGACTTCGCTCCAATCCGCTTCCTTGTCAAAAACCACATATGCAGTCAGGAAGGAATCCTCGGTGCGAATCATTTGCGGACCACGGACGTATGAAATGTCTGCTACTTGTTCCAGGGTAATGTGGGCCCCGGTTGGAGTGCCGACATGGAGTTGGTGCAGCGCTTCGAGAGAGTCACGAGTCTCGCGCGAATAGCGCACTCTGATCGGGTAGCGTTCACGCCCTGCTACCGTGGTGCCAAGTTGACGTCCGCCAACTGCTGCAGCAATTGTTTGTTGAACCGCAGCAACGTTCAGGCCGAATCGTGCCGCCGCTTCGCGGTCAACTTCTATTTCCAGATATGGTTTACCGACAACCCGGTCGGCCGCCACGGTTGCGGCGCGCACCCCGGGCGCTTTACGCAGCAGTGCTTCAATGTCCAATGCCACGTGTTCCAGGGTCGACAAATCCGGTGCCTGCACTTTTATTCCCATTGGTGCACGCATTCCACTTTGCAGCATCACTACCCGGGTGGATATAGGCTGCAGCATGGGGGCAGAGGTGGTGCCGAGGATTTCAGCAGCCTTTTGGATTTCAGTCCAGATGTCATCGGCTGAACGGATATGTTCGCGCCATTGGCGTACCCGGCTGCCGTCAGCCAATACTGCATATTCCGGCAGGTAGTGGATGATGGTTTCCACCATTGATAGTGGTGCCGGGTCGAGCGCGCTTTCTACTCGACCGATCTTGCCGACCACTTGGCTGACTTCCGGCACTCTTTCGATGGCACGGTCTATTTTTGCGAGGACATCGAGGGTTTCACCGATGCCGGCGTGGGGCATGGTGGTGGGCATGTACAAGAATGACCCTTCATCCAGTTGCGGCATGAACTCTTCGTCCATCCCGTTCCAGGCGTAGCCCCCGGCAACCAGGGTCAGTACCGGCAAACTGATGAACGCCAATTTGTTGCGCAGGCACCAGCGCAGAGTTGGTGCGTAACTGCGTTGGAACACCTCGAAACTGAACAACAGGGCAAAGGCGAGGCCGAAGACGAAGCCGAGGTTGGCAAACATTCCGGATTCGGGACCAAGTGGTAGCCAGTGAGCACTCAGTACTGCACCGACTCCCAGCATGATTGCCCAATTCAGCCAGCTTCTTCGCGGTGTTCCGCTGCCAGCCAACTTTTCAGTGGCGTCCACGCTGGCTGCGTCCTTGTGGCGCCACTTATGGAATAACAATGCCAGTACCGGAATCAGTACCAGGGCCACTGCCAGCGAGCCGAGCAGGGCGTAGGTTTTGGTGAAAGCGAGCGGCTTGAACATTTTTCCCTCCGCTCCGGTCATCGTGAACACCGGCAAGAAACCGATTACGGTAGTTGCGACCGCAGTGATAATCGCCGAGCCGACTTCGGCACCAGCTTTGCTGATGGTGTCGATTGGCGAGTCCTGCGGCTTGGCCTCCTGAAGCCGGCGTTGAATGTTTTCCGTCAGAATAATTCCCATGTCAACCATGGTGCCGATGGCAATGGCAATCCCGGCGAGAGCGACAACGTTGGCTTCGACTCCGCTCCATTTCATCCCCAAAAAGGCTGCCAATACCGCAAGCGGGACTACTGCCGAGACCATCAGCGCGCTGCGCAGATTGGCGAGCATGAAGACCACCACCAGTATGGTCACCAGAATTTCTTCAATCAGAGCTCGTCTGAGAGTTTCCAGGGTTTCTCCAATAAGGATGGAGCGGTCATAGAAAGGCACCACATGAAGTTTGGAAATGCGCCCGTCGTCCAGTCGTTTGTGCGGCAGGCCATCGGATATTTCATCCAGCTTGCGTTTGACCGCAGCAATCGTTTCCATCGGGTTGGCACCGAAACGGGCAACCACCACACCACCCACGGCCTCACTGCCACCCTTGTCAAGTGCGCCCCGGCGCATTTGCGGCCCGAACTGGACAGTTGCAACATCGCTCACCCGGACCGGCACACCGTCAGCGCTGACCCGGACCACCGCGGCGCCGATGTCGTCGGCAGACTTGACCCAGCCGGAACCCCGCACCAGGTATTCGACAGCATTGATCTCGATGGTGCGCGCTCCAACTTCCAGGTTGGATGCACGTACCGCGCTCATTACGTTTTCCAGGCTGACCCCGTGGGCACGCATTGCATCGGGGTCGCAGTCGACCTGGTACTCGCGGCGAAAACCACCCACTGAGGCGACCTCGGATACCCCTTCAACGGCAGTCAGTGCGTAGCGCAGGTAGAAGTCCTGCACCGCCCTCAACTCATCCAGATCCCAGCCTCCGGCCGGGTTGCCGTCTTGGTCTCGACCTTCAATCGTGTACCAGAAGATTTGTCCCAGTGCGGTTGCATCCGGACCCAAGGTGGGTTCGGCATCACTTGGCAACAGATCCGCCGGCAGCGAGTTGAGTTTCTCGAGCAGGCGTGAGCGCGACCAGTAAAACTCGACCTGCTCTTCAAACACCACGTAGATGGTGGAGAAGCCGAGCATCGAAAACGAACGCACGGTTTTTACCCCGGGTACACCCATCAATGCGGTGGTCAAGGGGTAGGTGATCTGATCCTCGATATCCTGCGGAGAGCGACCCTGCCAGGTGGTGAACACAATCTGCTGGTTCTCCCCGATGTTGGGGATGGCATCCACCGGGACCGGGTCGCGCGGTATGAAGTCCGGACCGCTTAGGAATGGTGAAACCCGCAGACCCCACCCGATCAGCAGCAGTAATCCCGCCACCACCAGAAAACGATGCCCGAGGCAGGCACGAATGAAGCGTTCAAGCACTTAGTTGTTCTCCTCGGTTCCTTTCTGCTTCTTGTCGGCGCTCAGTTCACGGCGCATTTCTCCGCAGCGCAACATCGACGCACCGAAGTAGGGGTTGGCCAGCCGTTCCTTGACTTGCAGCCATTCGGCACCAACATCGTTGAATGCCATCGGGCAGAAGAAGATTTTCAAGGGGCCGCCTTCGCGAATGTATCCGAACAAATCGATGGTCTGAATTAATCCCTCACTGGTGCGGTTGAAGCCGACCCGCAATTCCTCGATTTCGCCGGCTGCTGCCATTTGCGCGGCACCATTGCGGATACGGGCAACGAGTGGCTCCCAGCGCTCCAGTGTCTCCCTGGTGAGGACGGATGAATCAATGGAATCAAGCGCAGCCACAAAGCTGCTGGCGAGTGGGCTGGCAAGATCAAAATCATCGTTCGCCAAGGCAATCCGCAAGTCCAGATAAAGTCCTATGGCCTGCCCCAACTGCTCGCGCAGCGAATCAGGCACAGCCAGGTCTTCTCCCGGGACGGTGCCACCAAGTGACATCATGCTTGGTTTGGCTTGTATTTGCAGCGCAGAATCAATCTTGAAGGCACCGTTAACCACAACTTCATCGCCTTCTTCAAGTCCCTCAAGAACCACGTAGCGGTCTCCTGCGCGAACCCCGAGCACTATTTCGCGGCCTTCAAAGATCAAACGATCCTGGTCGGGAACTTTGAGATAAACGACCGCCCGTTTGCCGGTTTGCAAGGGGGCAGTGACCGGAATGGTGAGCGGAATATTGCCGTCCGCAGAGTTGTAAGGGGCGTTGACCACGGCGCGCACAAACATTCCCGGTTTGAGCACTGATTCCTGCTCGCTGACGCTCACCCGCACTTCAACCGTGCGCGAAAGTGGGTCAAGCACCGGAGCGATGAAAATAATCGTACCGATGTAAGTCTTTCCGGGAATGGCTTCTGCCCGCAAGCTCACGCTTTGTCCCAACTCCAGCCACGCCAGCTCGGATTCATGGGCTTCCAGGAGCACCCAGAGTGCTTGCGAATTTGCCAAGCGGAAGAGCGGCTGACCTTTTGTAACCCACTCTCCTTCGGCGGCAAGCCGCTCGACCACCACCCCTGTAGATGCTGCTCGCAGAGTGATGTGATTTGCTGGCGAACCTCCAGCCAGCAGTTTGGTGATGGCGTCAGGGTCCATTCCAAGTTGTTCCAATTTGTAGCGTCCGGCTTCCAGGGTGGCCTCCGCCGTGCGCCGCAGGGAATCATTTGGGGCGTTGGCCATGCGCTTGGCAGTTGCCTCCGCTTCCAGCAATTCCTGTTGTGCCGAATTCAACTCGGGGCTCCAAATATCGACCATGGCCTGGCCGGAAATGACTTTCTCGCCGGTGGTAGTGATATGCATTCGATCGATGCGCCCGCCGGTCCAAGCGGTCAGGGAGGAAAGATTGGACTCATCCCAGGCCAGTTTGCCCATCAAGCGCAGTTCTCGATTGACCTCGCGCCGTTCAACCTTGACGGTTTGAATCTCGGCGAGGGCGGCAGCCTCGGCACTCACTCCAATTTGGCGGTCGCCAAGTCCTTCAGCAAAGGGGTCGATCGGTATCAATTCCATCCCACATATCGGGCACGGGGTTTGCTCGGGGAATTGAAACTGCGGGTGCATCGAACAGGTCCAAACGTTGTCGGCAGAAGCTGCTTCCTCAGTTCCGGGGGGATGCGAAGAGTGTTCGGGGAAAATGGTTCCACAACGCGCCACCAGAAAGCCGAGTACCAATCCTGGCAGGGTGAAACTGATGATATTTTTTATTTTTGACATGCTTATTTGGTGGCCAGGAGGCTTGAGCGGATTCCGCACAATGCGAGGATTCGTGCGTTTGCACTGGTCAGTTCGGACTCGGCCCGAGCTTGTGCGAGTTCGAAAACGAGCAAACTGCGGGCAGCATCCAGGTAACTGATGAAAGAGCCTTCACCGGTGCGGTAGGCGGCCAGGGCGGTAGTGACTGCCTGGTTGCCTTTACTGACCAGGCCATCGCGGTATAGAGCAAGACGACTGGCTGCATCCTCCCGCTCGAATAGCAAACTTTCAAAGTCGGCCCTGAGCTGTTGCTCGGTGGCGGAAAGATCAGCGGCAGCGGCGGCAAGTTTGGCGCGGGCTGCGCTGACTCGCGCTCGCCGAGGCGCTTGCCGCAAGGGGATTTCAATGCCCACGCCGATGGCAACGGCGTCATCGCCGGAACCGCTACCGAGTGCAGGGTCGCTGCCAATCGTGGTCCACTCAAGACCGAGACTGAAGCCCGGCATCAAGCCCTTCTCAGCAGCCAACAAACTTGCCTTGCCAGCGGCGAGGCGGGAGCGGGCAGCTGCCAGGAGTGGACTGCCGACCGGGGAGATGAAAACCTCGAGGTCAATCCCGGCGACTTCCAGAGATTGTTCCGGCCACTCTATCGGAGCCTGGGAGTCACGTCCGAGCACCGCCCGTAGCAGCGCATCCAGCGGTCGGTGGCGGTGGTCGAGGGTGCGCAGTTGGTCTTCTGTTTTCGCCAACTCCACCTGTGCTTTAACCAGTAGCGCCTGATTGGCTTGACCATCACGCCAACGGATGCGAACAATTTCCTCACCGGCGGAAAGTAACTCCAGGTGCGCTCGCTTGATTGCAATCGAGGATTCAAGTAACTGCTTTTGGCTGACTACAACTTGCAGCTCGGCCTCAAGTTGAAAGTAGACCGCATTCAGCTCGTGGTGTGCGGCGTCTGCCATCGACAATGCGGCCCGGCCGCGAGCGTCGAGGGTTCCGAACCACGGAAACGACTGATTCAGACCGAGCTTGCCCTGGGCCGGGCCATTGCGGGTCTCCAGCTCCTGGAGAAAGACGCCGAGGTTCAGCTTGGGATCAGCCAGCGCAGTCACTTGTGGCACTTGCTCGATGGCGGCCCGCCACAGTTGCCATTTACTGCGAGCTTGTGGATTGTTGGTTATTGCCTCCTGCCGCCAGCTTGAATAAGAGGCGGAGTCCGGAGCATTCCAGGATTCCGGGTGCTCGAAGCCTGGAGCCAGACGTTGCCATTCATCCAATTGGACCGAATAGTCCTTGGGAATGGAAGTACAGCCACCGAGAATCGACGTTAATACGCCGAAGACAAGAAGTCGCGATTGCATTTTGTTGTTAACTGCATGAGTGTTTTAGGTTGTTAATTAGGGACGCAAACAAGCGCACGCCTTGCGGCGTGGCGGCGTCGCCATCAACACAAAAACATGCAGTAACGTAAATGCAATCGACCCGGTGGTGCTCGCGCTCCAGTAGCAGTAATAGTGCAACGGGTCAGCTGGTCAGCAATCGGAGGCAGGCTGAGCACTCCCTGGCAAACTGTCGCAAGCTGGACTCCGGCTGCCTCGAAGTGGCGGCTCGGGGTCGGTTGCTGGCTGTGGTCAGCTGGCAGGCGGTCGGCTTTGCAGCAGCAACCGCGGCTTAKTTGGGAATTGTGATCGTCCCTGGTTTCCAGCGGAGCCTGACAACCACAGGCACATAGATCGGCGCAGAAGTCCCCAAACCACGCGAAGTTGCTCGGCAGGAGCAACAGCACAATGGCGAGCAGGGTACTGAGGCGACTAATCACTATTAGCAGTTTACCTTATTGTGGAGGATTGGGGATAATGCAGAAGTGCAGGCGCGACCCAATCTTCTAAGTAGATACGTTGAGAACCCCAAGGATGCTGGGTGTTTCCCGCCTGATTGGTCGGAAATCTTTTCTCGTAAAACTGCTCTCAACGTCGAGGTTGGATTTGGCGGGGGAGAATATCTGGCGTGGTGGGCGGCCCGTGAGCCACAATCCGACTTCGTAGGGATTGAGCTGCCTCACCATGGCATTGTCAAGGCATGTCGGGCGCTCGGTGGTCTTGAGAACAAAAATGTGCGCCTGGTGCGGGGGGACGCCCGGTATCTGTTGCGCGAATTGTTCGCGCCCGGCACCATCAGCAAGGTGATGATGCAATTCCCGATGCCGTGGCCCAAGGAAAAACATGCCAAGCATCGGGTCAGCAACTCCAACTTTACAGCCACTTTGGCTGATATCCTGGAGCTTGGCGGACAGTACGAGTTGGTCACTGACCAGGAGTGGTATGCGCGCGAAGCGTGGGCACATTTCCAGTCAGATGCTGCATTCAGTCCGGGCCCATTGGAGCAGGATCCCGAGCGTCCGTTTCGTACCCGTTATGAGAGCAAATGGCTGGAACAAGGTCGCTCCATTTTTCGCTTTGTGGCCACTCTCGATACTCCGCGCTCCGCACCTCGAATAATCACTTCATCAAAAATGCACCATACTCACATCGATAACGGAATCTCTGCCGCTGAAATACGTGCACTAAGTGGTCGTCGTTTCAGTTCCCGCACCAGTTCAGCGGAAATCAAGGAAGTCCTTCGAGGCGAAACCAGTTGGCTCTTGAAGGTGGTCGCTGCTGACGAATCATTCTCGCAATTCTTCGGATTGCGTTTGGTGGATAGAGGAGAGGAGCGGTGGTTATTAAAGGTCGACGATTACCCGCGTCCTTATCCGACTCCGGCGGTACGTTTCGTTATTGACCAGGTCGCGGCCACTCTTGCTGGAGTTGCGGTACGCTGATTGGCAGAAAATCGGAAGTGGTTTTCAGATCTTGAAAACCGCCAGGAAAATGCGCTGGAAGTGAACGCCACTGCTATTGGTGAAATCGACCTCGAAGCTGAGTGGGAGAATCCGTTGGCCGGGCTGATGGGTCTGATTTTCCAGCAGGTCGAGAGCAGGCCGGATCGGTAGATAGCCGCTGAGCGGGATGTCGATTAATTTCGGCCCATTCACCATGCTCCAGGCAATCATTTTCGAGGTGCCACCAGCTACATGTTCACTAACTCCGGCACGGAACTTGTCGCCATGCACACAGGTCGGGCGTTGTTCCTCCACGGTCGGCCAATTGGGGAAGTTGGCGTCATTAAAGTTGATGGTGCCGCCGACAAAATCCAACAGTCCATATCTGGTACGGGGGTCACTACCGTCCTGTTCACAATCAATCCATGCAATCGAGATTGAATTACTATTGTCCGCGCGGCTGGTAGCCAGGTTGGGGCGGCGCTGGCGATCCAGCGGGTCGACTCCGACCAGTTCGATGCTGCCGTTCACCTGTAAACCGGAGGCGCTCTTGAGGAAACTACGTACCACCAATTTGCCGGAATCACTTGCACCACCGCGGCTTGCATTGGTGTATTCCTCCCACGCTACCACGATGTTGCCAAAGTCATCCTCGACCGGTTCGATGACCCCCTTGAGGGCCAGCAGGCCGTCGGCGCTGGGCGGGCCGGCATCGGGGACCCGTTTGATGATTTCCGGCAGCGTCGCTAGCATTTCGCCGAGCACCACCTGGTTGACTCGGTATCCGGATTCGCCCTGCGACGAGCTTATGCTCAGCGCCAGCATCACGTTGCCGCGTCGGAACCGCTCCTTGACCCGTTGCCGGGCCGGATGCTCCAGACGCTCGAACCCGCCCGGGACACGGCAGCGGACGTCCAGACCCTTGGCGTTGCCGCTTTTGACCTCCCACGTCCAGGAACGCGAATCCTTCTGGCCCTCGGCGCGGGCGAAGCCGGTCATTGATGAAATCGACACGTTGCCTCCATCTTCGGTTGTCGGGGGAGTTTATACGCTGGCGGACGCCGGCAACAACCGGAACAACTCGCCACTGGGTCCAAACCGCCCTATAACCCCCGTCACCATGTCAAAAAATCCCCACCCCCCGGGCGCCGTCCTCATCACCGGCGCGTCGAGCGGCATCGGCGAGGCCCTGGCCCGTGATTACGCCGGGCCGGGGCGGTTCCTGGCCCTTTCCGGTCGCGACGCGGAGCGCTTGGAAACGGTCGCCAAGACGTGCCGCAAGTTCGGCTCGCAGGTGAACGCCGAAACCGTGGACGTGGCTGAGCGCGACGCCATGGCGCGTTGGATCGAAAGCGTCGACGCTTTAAATCCCCTCGATCTGGTGATCGCCAACGCCGGCACCTCCGCCGGCACCGGCGGCCAGGGCGAAAGCGAATCCCAGGCCCGCGACATCTTCGCCGTCAATCTGGCCGGGGTCCTGAATACGGTGTGGCCGGCAATCACGGCGATGCGCGGTCGCGGCCGGGGCCAGATCGCCATCGTCAGTTCCATCGCCGGCTTTCGCGGCATGCCTGGAACCCCCGCCTATTCGGCCAGCAAGGCGGCGGTCAAGGCCTATGGCGAGGCGCTGCGCGGCTGGCTGGCCGCCGACGGGATCAAGGTCTCGGTTGTCTGTCCCGGGTTCGTTCGCACCCGCATGACCGATAACAACCCTTACCCTATGCCCCTCATCATCGACGCCGACAAGGCGGCCGGGATCATCCGCCGGGGGCTGGAACGCAACAAGGCAAGGATCGTCTTTCCGTGGCCGATGCATCTGGCGGCGTTATTGTTGGCTGTCCTGCCGCCAGCGTGGACCGATCCGCTTTTGACACGGGCACCGAAAAAGGACTGAAGGGCCGTTTTATTGGCTTTTTTTGCGGTCGTTTTTGCGCTCGGTCCGGATTTTCCGCCACTTGGCGACGTTCAGGTTGTGCTCTTTCAGCGTCTTGGCGAATACGTAGCCGCCGGTGCCGTCGGCGACGAAATACAATTCCTCGCTCTGGGCCGGCCGCAACACCGATTCCAGGGACGCGCTGCCCGGGTCCTTCGAAGACGCCGAGGAATGCCGTGGACTGGGCAACTACAAACTCGCTGAGACCCTTCAAGAAAAACACGGTAAGAAGATCGGCATCATCAGTATCGGACCCGCTGGCGAACGCAAGTACAAAGCCTCCAGCATCGCCCTCACGGACAAAGACGGTCTCCCGACACGCCACGCGGCGCGCGGCGGATTGGGCGCTGTCATGTGCGCTAAAGGACTGAAAGCTGTCGTCGCAAACGACGAAGGCGCCA
>NVRO01000200.1 GCA_002400895.1 Planctomycetota bacterium | reverse complement strand
GATAATGCCGAATTCTTCTCCGACGAATGAACTGCTTGCGGCACCGGTCCAGTGTGAATGACCGGTGGCGCTGCCATCAGCGTGGGGTGGAAAAAAACTTCGGTCGTAAAGCAGGACACGGTCAAGAATTTCGTCGAACTTCTCCACCTGCAAGCTGTATTCATCTTGCCATTCCCATGTATGGGGAATAAGTTCACCTGATCCTCCCGCTCTCCAATCTGTCACCTTGAGCGATAATTCGCGGTGGTTCATGGCCACGGGAAGGGAGTTGGCGTCAAGCACAAGCTTGATGGTGCCGAACGGTGAAGTCAGGTTCAGTTCGGTGGTATCGGCCGGAAAATCTTCCAGTAGCCCTTCGAGTCCGCGCGGCAGAGTAGTCACCGTCCAGCGCATCCAATTTTGAAGGCCTAGTTGCCGAGCTTCGGTGTTTTCAAAGTTGTCCTCGTTTTGTGGCTTTATCCAGGCTGTTTTGTAGTCACGCAGCAAAAAAACGTGCGCGTCCCAGGCATTTCCCAGGCGATAACGCAGGCGGCCGTGTCCGCCAAGCCAAACTGCACACCCCCGTGGCTTTGGCGGATTTCCCTGGATATGAAAAGTTATGGTGCCGGTGAGCTTGAATCCACGTTCCGGGCCGGCCGGCAGCGTTTGCAGTTCGCGGGCCGCGGCAATGCGTTGGGGGAGGGTCTGCTCGGCAGTAGGGTCGCCGGCTTCCTGCCCATTGGCGGAGCCGACCAGAAGTACCAGCAGAGCAATAGCTTGGTCAGCGGTGCGCATGCAATACTTGCCGCCACTCATCGGCTTCCTGACCGAAGTCACGGCCATGCAGTTTCACCAGGGAAGCACGTGCTGTTCCGGCTACAATCGGGTCCTCGTCGTCGAGTGAGTCAATCAGGATGTCAATGCTGCTCAAATCACCGATTTCACCAAGTGCCCAGGCAGCTCCGGTGCGTACGCGGGCGACTTCATCTTCCATTAATCTTGTACTGATAAGGGGCAGGGCGTGTGCAGTGCGTAATAAACCAAGTCCGATTACTGCCTGGCCGCGCACTTTCGAGTTGCTGTGACTAATCAATTTTACAAAAATCGCAGCCATCGACCCTTGACTATCGTCTTCGGCCACATCAGCAAGCCGCAGGGCTGCGTAGGCAGCATTTTGGATAATTGGTTCGCTATTTCCGTGTGCCATTACCGCCGCATAAATTGGTCCCAAGGGAGTTTCTTTGTGGGCTAAAATTCCAAGTCCGAGCAGGGCATTGCTGGCAACCATTTCGTTATCTGATGAAACGTTGCTGGCAATCAAACTGAGCACCTCTGGGTCACCACTGAAACCCAGGGCAGCACTTGCCAAACCCCGGTTTCGTGGAGGACCTGAAACTGCTTCTACCTCGAGCTTGCTTTGCTCGCGGTGAACCAAGGTGCTGATGGCTCTCTCGGTGAATGCGATGGCGTCGCGGTTGGCTTGAGTGCGTGGGGCAGCAAAGGCTTGTTCCCAAGTGCGTAGATGGCGTTCGCACTCTATCATTAACTGCCCAATGCTAAGTTCCTTGGCGGGTCTTTCAGGTGTGTATGGCTCGGAAACCAACAAGGCGCCGGGGGCTGTCGAGCTGCTGGTGCAAGATGCAAGAATGGCCAGAACCGCCCATAAGGTGACCCTTGGCGGAGGAGAGATGAGGTGGATGAGTTGGGGCATTTGACTAGTGGTTTACAATAATAAGACCCCCAACCCCCTCTGTTTCTTCCGCTTCAACAAAAAGAGTTTTGGACCTATTGACCTTAATGGATCGTGGTGGTCACGATCGTGTAATCGCCGTTAATGACCGCGCGAGTGGCCTCAGTGGCTGGATTGCGCTTCACGATACCAAGCGCGGTCCATCTTACGGCGGAATTAGGGTCTGGCGGTACCCTAATGAGGCCACTGCAATGCTTGATGCTCTTCGGCTGTCGCGGGCAATGACCTGGAAGTGTGTGTTGGCCGGGGTGCGAGGTGGAGGTGCCAAGACGGTAGTCCTCTCCGACCGCATCATTGACCGCCCGGCTGCAATGCGTCGCTTGGGGGAGATTGTGGAGCAACTCGGTGGAATCTACCGTTGTGGACCAGATGCCGGCTTTGTCGAAGCGGATGAAATCGCGATAACCAAGACCACCAAGTATTTCGCTCACGAGGCCAAGTCCATGCGCCCATCCGGCCAAGCGACAAGTGATGGTGTGGTATGGGGGATTCGAGCTGCACTGGAATCCTTGGAGGGGAGCGACAATCTGGAAGGACGTACCATTGCGATTCAAGGTTTGGGTGCGGTCGGGATGCCGCTGGCTGAAAAATTGCTTGCTGCCGGGTGTAAAGTTTATGGTGCTGACATCAACCCTGAAGCGGTGTCGCATGCGGAATCAATGGGTGTGAAGATGGTAAATCCACCTGATATTTATGAAGTTGAATCAGATGTTTTTTCCCCGTGCGCATTGGGCGGGGTGCTCCACGACCTGACCATTCAGCGGCTGAAAACGAAAATAGTTGCCGGCGCGGCCAACAACACCCTGGCTCGTCCGGGTCATGCTGCACTACTGGCGTCACGTTCCATCCTTTATATCCCCGACTTCGTGCTTAATGCAGGAGCCTTGATTGAAGGGGTTGGCAATGAGCAGAGTGGACAAACTGATTTCTCCGCTGAACTCCGCAACATTGGTACCACCGTGGGTGACATCCTGGTACGCGCCAAGGCAGATGGCAAGACTCCACGCGATACCGCAATCATGATGGCACGTGAAGTGTTGTCGGCGGAAGGATCCTCTTCTCCTCAGATGGAAGAAGAGGACGAAGACTCAATTTGAGTTCAATCAGCTTCGAATTCTTCCAGCCAGCCCATCTGGATGGCTTCGAGTATTTTTTCGCCACACTTGTCACGTTCGCCGACAAAACCAGGCAAGGCCAGAATCATTTCAATGAGGGCCGGAAAGCTGACACTTAACGGGTTGAGCTCCTCATTCTGTTCCCACAGGCGGACGGCAATCTCGTCCACATCATTCCATTGCAGTGAGTCATTATCCATCGTTAATCATGCTCTTCCTTCGCAAGGTTACGGTTCCATTCAGGTATTTCCACGACCAGATCGCAACTACCGTCCGGTACTGCCTGACAAGCAAGACGGCTTTCCAGACAGAGGCCAGGGGCAAGGTCGAGCATGTCCTCTTCCGATTCGCTTGCTTCTTCAAGCGCTGCGCTACCTTCACGAATAATCACATGGCAAGTGGAGCATGCGCAGACACCGCCACAAGCATGGTCAATATCAATGCCGGCATCCAGCGCCACCCGCAGAATGCTGCCCTCAAGCCCGTCATGTGCATCATGTCCGGCGTTTTGGTCAACTTCAACCGACTTGTCCATTGGCATAAAACGAATTCGATAGGTGCTCATTGTTCTTTTCCGAGGACGTCTTCGACGGTGCGATTACGGACAGTGTTGCTGGCAAGGTTGTGCATCAAGGCCTCTGCCAGTGGATAAGCGGCTTGTTCAAGTTCATCAATGATGCCCTGTAAGGGTTCGGGCGAAAGGATTTCCCCAACATCTTCCGCCTCCTCGACCGCATCTTTCAAGCGGTTCATCTGCTCGGTGGAGAGTTCTTGGCCGGCAACATCAATATTTTTCTTTACTGCCCGCAGGACGGTTTCCAGTTCGGTGTTCAGATCAATCAATCGTCTGGCAGTCATGTCCGATTCGGCATTATCCCAGGCACACTTCAACATGTCTTCGACTTCTTCATCGGTCAGTCCGTGTTTGGGTCGCACCTCAATGGTGGCCTCCGTGCCACTGCGTTCTTCCTTGGCCTTGACCCGTAATATTCCGTCGGCATCAAGGATGAATTCCACGGCGATTTTTGGCAGCCCGGCCGGCATTGGCGGGATGTCACGGAGGATGAATTCGCCGAGACTGCGGCAGTCGGCAACCAACTCGCGTTCGCCTTGAACCACGTTGAACTTGACTGCAGTCTGGCCATCTACGAAAGTGGTGAAGCCCTCTATAGCGCGACAGGGTACTGAAGAATTGCGGTGAATCAGCTTGGAGACGGTGCCACCCACGGTTTCGATGCCAAGAGACAATGGGGTCACGTCGAGCAGCAGTGCTCGCACATCGTTGCCCGCAAGTACCCCGCCTTGAATAGCGGCCCCGATGGCAACTACCTGGTCAGGATTAATTTCAGTGTGCGGTTCTGCCTTGATGAAGGATTTCAATTTGGCGTGAACCAGTGGAATCCGGCTGCTTCCACCAACCAGCACCACCTGATCCACCTCTTCAATGCTCAGCGCAGCGTCACGTAATACCGCCGCACAGCAGTCAATAGTCTGGTCAATCAACGGTTCAATGTCCGCTTCGAAATCCTCACGGGTGACTTCTCCTCGCCAGGCAAAACCAGCTGCATGATCAATGTAAGATATTT
>NVRO01000199.1 GCA_002400895.1 Planctomycetota bacterium | reverse complement strand
CCATCACCATGGCTTACCACCGCCACCACGGATTGCAGACTCGCATCATGCGCATCTTCAACACTTACGGAACCCGCATGCGCCTGGATGATGGCCGGGTGCTTCCGGCCTTCATTGGCCAATCCCTGCGCAACGAAGCACTGACCGTATTTGGTGATGGTTCGCAAACTCGTTCCTTCTGTTACGTGGATGATCTGCTTGAAGGTGCCTACCGCTTGATGCAATCGGATGAAGTATTTCCAACCAATATCGGCAACCCAACCGAGATGACCATTCTCGAATTTGCCCAACGGGTGCAGGAATCTCTCGGAGTAGAGCGGGAAATCGTGTTCCATGATTTGCCAACCGATGACCCCAAGGTCCGTCAACCGGACATCACCAAGGCGAACGGACTGCTCGATTGGTCGCCCCAGATTGAATTGGCTGAAGGATTGAAACTTACCATTCCATTTTTCCGTGACCGCGTGAGCGCTGACACCAACTGAAATGTGCGGCATCGTTGCTGCGGTCGGAACTGAGGGAAACGTTATTCCCGCAGTCATTACCGGACTCAAGACCTTGGAATACCGGGGTTATGACAGTGCCGGGATTGCAGTAATTATCGATGGGGATATCGCAGTGCGCCGCTGTACCGGCAAGATTGCCGCCCTCGAAGAAGTACTTGCCAGTGAGCCATTACCACCCAGCACCATCGCTCTCGCGCACACCCGCTGGGCAACCCATGGTGCTCCCGAGGATCGTAATGCCCACCCTCACCGCGACCATTTAAACCGGGTGGTAGTGGTTCATAACGGCATTATTGAAAACTACGCCGAGTTGCGGGCGGAACTTGTTGAAGCTGGTTGTGAGTTCTCCTCCGACACCGACACCGAGGTATTGGCCAACCTGATTGCCAGTTTGTTGAATCAGCATGATGGTAACCTCCATGGGGCTCTCCGTGCCGCCCTTAAACTGGTCGAGGGCGCCTACGCATTGGTTGCCGCCAGCGCCGACCACCAACAGCAGCTGGTGGCTGCACGTCATGATTCACCACTGGTAATCGGAGTTTCGGAAACTGCCACTTGCGCCGCTTCCGACATCCCGGCCCTGCTCGGGATTACCCGCGACTTCCTCGTCCTTGAAAACGGCGAAACTGCCATATTGGAACCCGGCTCCCAGCAGCTGTTCGGAGCCGATGGTGAGCCGATTACCCGCCAGCCGCAAACCTGCGATTGGTCACCCGAACAGGCAGAAAAAGGTGGCTACCCGCACTTCATGCTCAAGGAAATCGAAGAGCAACCTGACGTCCTTGCGCGCACCGCCTTCGACCGCCTACGCGACCATGAAGGCGACGTCAACTTTGAGGCGGACTTCGGTTTTGACGACCACCAACTGCGAAAGTTCAAGCGCTTGCGGTTCATGGCAATGGGAACAAGTTTCCACGCCGCAATGCTCGGCAAACAGTTCCTGGAATCCTTTGCCGGTTTGCCCGGTGACGTTTTGAACGCCAGTGAATTTCTGTACAGCCCCGAACTTGAGGAAGACGATGCACTCACTGTTGTCATCTCCCAATCCGGAGAAACCGCCGACAGCCTGCGGGCAATGCGCGAAGTCAAGCGACGCGGCGGGGTCACTCTCGGCATCTGCAATGTACGTGGCTCCACCCTCGACCGCGAAGCTGGCCATGTGGTGTTGACCCATTGCGGACCTGAAGTCGGAGTTGCTTCGACCAAGGCTTTTTTCGGTCAGTTGACCGCGCTCTACCTGTTGGCAATCAGGGTTGGGCGTGCCCGCCAGAAGTTGAGTGCCGCCGAAGGCCGCCGTTTACTTCATGACTTGCGCCACCTGCGCCCCAAGCTCGATACTCTGTTCAGTGAATCTGCCAGGGAGAATATCCAAGCCGCGGCCAAATTGCTGGCCACTGCTGATTCATGCCTTTTCCTCGGTCGTGGCTTCAATCACCCGATTGCCCTGGAGGGCGCGCTCAAGCTGAAGGAAATCTCATACATCCACGCCGAGGGCTACCCGGCGGGGGAGATGAAACATGGTCCGATTGCGCTGATTGACGATAACTTTCCGGTTATTGCCATTGCCACTCCGGGACTCACCTACGACAAGATGGTCTCCAATATTGAAGAAGTTCGCGCCCGCTCCGGCAAGGTCATTGCCGTTGCCGCGGAAGGCGACCTGAAAGTTGCCCGACTTGCGGACATCACCATCTTCGTTCCGGAAGTACCGGAGCACCTTGCTCCGCTGGTAAACGTAATCCCGCTCCAACAGCTCTCCTACCAGGTCGCACTTCTCCTTGGTCGAGACATTGACCAGCCTCGCAACCTTGCCAAATCGGTAACTGTTGAATGAACGACACCTCAGCTACTGAACTTTCGCCCCGTCCCTTTCAAAAAGTGCTGGTCACTGGTGCCGCCGGCTTCATCGGCTCACATCTGGTTGAACAATGCCTGGATATGGGTGCCGAAGTAATCGGAGTGGACTGCTTTGATGATTTCTATGACCCGGCCATTAAACGTAAAAATATTGCCACCGCCGAATCCAATGTCCGCTTCCAGCTGGTCGAGGCGGACATTCGCGACCGCGAGGCCATGGCCAGTTTGATTGGCACCGGCAACTTTGACGTCATCGCTCATCTGGCTGCCCGCGCCGGAGTACGCCCTTCACTGGAGAACCCGGCTCTTTATTTTGACGTCAACGTTCAAGGGACTTTGTCATTGCTCGATGCGGTTCGTGCTACCGACTGCAGTACCCGCTTCGTGATGGCTTCCTCCAGTAGTGTTTATGGCGGTCTCAGCGCCACTCCTTTCAGCGAAGAGGATGAAATTTCGCAACCAGTTTCGCCCTACGCTGCCAGCAAGAAGTCCTGTGAGGTATTGGCCTACACATATCATCACCTCTATCAAATTCCGATTTTTGCACTGCGCTTCTTTACCGTCTTCGGTCCACGTCAACGCCCGGAGATGGCAATCGCCAAATTCGCAAAACTTCTCCAGGAAGGAGGCACCATCCCGATGTTCGGTGACGGCAGTACCGCCCGCGATTACACCTTCGTCGATGACATCATTGATGGCGTGGTGCGCGCGATGGAACGCTGCCAGGGCTACCAGATATTGAACCTGGGCGAGTCACGAACCACCACCCTTGCCGAGCTGATTGCACTGATGGGTACAGCCTTCGGGGTTGAACCCAAAGTTGAACAACTCCCGTTGCAACCCGGCGATGTCAACATTACTTATGCCGATATCGACAAGCCGCGGGCATTGCTCGGCTACGACCCGCACACCACCGTGGCTGCCGGCCTGGCCCGTTATGCGGAGTGGCTGAAGCAGCAGAGTTGACCCCGGCAAGCGCCACGGCTTAACCGTCGGCAGGTACTTCCAGGCGTCCCTTGAAGCTGTCGTCGCCGCGCAAGACCCACAGATTGTCGCCACTTTTCGCCAACTTGGAGCCGCGGAAGTGGGAGACCAACTCGCTGAGTGAGCGCACTTCCTGCCATTCGCTGCCGCGGAGGGAAGTCTCCATCCGCACTCCGACAATGGCGTCATCAATAAGCAATCCCAAGGCTGATGCACCAGTTTCGGGATATACCCTGGTCACCCGCAAAATCGGGACTCGCGAACGAAAACCATTACGGCGGCGCAACACCACGACGTCACGAACAGCATCGAAACCGAGGTAACCGATGGTATCGCGGGAACGGGTCGGCAGCAGCTCGAATGAAATGTCCCTCGAGCCACGCGGAGTTTTCAAACTTAATGTGATGGTGTCGCCAGCCGAGTGGGGAAGCATCCGGGTTGCATAATCGGTGCGGGTAACAACCGCTTCGCCATCGACTCCGTAGACAACACTACCGGTATGCAAGCCGGCAAGGGCGGCCGGACCACGCTTGTCCACATCCACCACCATCAGTTGCCCGTCTATTTCTTCCACCGTCAAGCCGACCCAGAAGCGGGAAGACCTGCCGGCATCCAACAATCTTTGCTCCAGGATTTCAGCGACCCGGTCGACCGGAATGGCAAATCCGATACCGTCGGCTGCTTCCATGGTGGCGTTATTGATGCCAATCAATTCCCCGTAAGCGTTGAGCAGGGGTCCACCGGAATTGCCGGGATTAATGGCGGCATCAGTCTGGATCAGACCGGGAATTTTTTTCTTCCCGCCGTTCACGTTTACGATGATATCGCGATGGACACCGGAAATTATTCCGGAGGTAATGGAATGAGAATTTCCCAAAGGAGTACCGATGGCGATTACCTTCTCACCCTTGATCAAGTCCGAACTCTTGCCAAGTGGGGCATAAGTGAAGGGCCCCTTAGCCTCGATTTTGAGCAGGGCCAAATCCCACTCGTAGTCGACATTGAGTAAGGTCGCCGGGTAGATTTCACCGCCAAACTCGTCGGCAAATGATACTTCAAGAGTGATGCTGCCCTCGGCAATTCCATTGCCACGCGGTGCCGCCACGTGCGCATTGGTGATAATCAAGC
>NVRO01000198.1 GCA_002400895.1 Planctomycetota bacterium | reverse complement strand
GCCCAGGTTCTCGGCACGGGTGCGCTCCAGTGCGTTCTCCCAAACCTCTACCGGTTCCGAAGTCATGCCGAAACGGCCACTGTCAAGAGCGGCCGCAACGTCCTCGGAAGTTTGACCGGCCAGCGCAAGTTCAATGTCATGAATGGCACCGGCGCCGTGGGTGCACAAAAAATGCAGGGCGTCGCGCTCCATCAAATCGAGAATATGCGCCTGCACCCCTACCTTGATTACATGGGCACCGTAGGCCAGGCCAATCTGCTGCCCGCCAATGGCACATTCGGCCCAGCGCGAAGCAAGATGACGGAAGTCACGACCAGCATAGATATCGGGGAGCGAATCCAGGAAATCACCCAGGCCGTCCATCGGGTCGGCAGCACGTCCCAGGGATTCGACACAAACCAGGCTGGGTCGGCCGTGAAGGGAGTTGGTGCGAGGCTGGTCGGTCATGGTGCGATTATATTTTGCAGTGGTCTGGTGCGGTAGCGGTCATGAATCCACAGGTACTGTTCGGGATGTTCCAAAATCACTTCTTCCAGGGCGCGGTGAAACTCGGTAGTGATGGCCGCCAGGCGTTTTTCATCGGCACGCTCAACCAAGCCCGCACGCACCAAGCGACAGCCGAAGCGGAAGGGCTTGATGCCATCCTGGCGCACACACCAAGATAACATCACCGGCGCCCCGGTCTTGGCAGCCAGGGCTGCGGGGGTGCGCTCGGTCGCTGCCAAACGGCCAAACCAGGGCACGAAGATGGGCTTATTGCGGGCATTTTGATCGAAAGTCAGAACTACTGATTCTTCATTCTTCAAGCGCGACAGCATCCGCTTCAAGGCCCCTTCCCGCGGCAGCACTTCCCCATCAATACGATTGCGCACTGCCAACAGTTCTTCCGCCAGGTACCAGTTTGAGGGACGTCGCATGACCGTGGCCGGTTTGAAACCAAAATTGGCAATTGCCGTGGTTGTCATTTCAATCGCACCGAGATGCGCCTGGATGAAAATCACTCCACGACCACGGTATTGTTCAAGCAACTCAAGGGCTCCGTCTTCGAATTCGCAGCGCGCATTCATCTTCGACAAATCCCGGCGAGGCCACAGCACCATCGCGTCTGCACCGGAACGCCCAAGGTGAGCGCACGATTGCCGGAGAATGAAATCCACCCGCCCGGGGCTGAGCTTCGGTATCGCTTGCTCGATATGGGCACGACCGATAGCCCGGCGCCGGGAGGACAAAAGTGCCAACTTGCCAATCCACGCCGACAAGCCATAGACAACGGTTTCCGGCAAAAAACGCAACAAACGGAAAATGGCCAGTTGCGGAAATGCCAGCAGCCATGGCACTACACCTTGGCGGTCCTTGTAGCGGCGACTGAATTTGCGAAGCCAGGAATGCTTGCGTGGCATCAGTCCATGTTCTCCAAGTGGGCTTGCCACAGGGGTTCGATCCGCGCTGCGCGCACCGGCAGCACGAACTCATCCAAAGCTTGCCACCAAGCCTCCTTGCCCTGCTGAAATTCCCAATCAACTCGCACTACAAACATGTTGTCGAGCGCCCGGCCTTGCAGCTTCACGGCATCTTTTTCGGTCACCAGCACCAACGGATGCCCGGCACCGGCAGCAATGTGTTGCTCATTCCACGAAGAATGGTCGCGCAGGTAGCGGGTTGCCACCACCTTGACCCCGGCACGCTCACACAAGTGGTTGAACGATTGCGGGTTGCCGATGCCGCAAGCAAGCATAGCCTCGGCCCCGACCAGGGAGGCGAGCGGAAGTTGTTCATCAGTGTTGATGCACCGCACTTCCAGCAACTGTACATCGCCCTCAATGCGAGGCAAATCCGCCAGTCCACCGCGCACTCGCTTAAGCTCATGCCAAATTTCGTCCAGGGTTTGTTCACTCACCAGGCTTGCCCGTGAAACCACTACCAGGTCCGCACGCCGCAACGCCGTAGCTGACTCCCGAAACAGACCAGCGGGAAAGCAGCGCCCGAACGGGCGGGTCGCATCAATCAGCACCACATCAAGATCCCGCTGTAAGCGTAAGTGCTGAAAGCCATCATCCAGTAACAAGATGTCCGGCTTGCTGGCAGAGAGCATTTCAGAAAGACCAGAAACCCGGTCCGGGTTCTCAATCAGGCTTACTTCCGGAAAACGTGCTTCAAGCAGGCGGCCCTCGTCACCACCATAACCACGGGATAACACCCCTGCAGAAAGTTGGTGTTCCTTCATCCAGGCAAGAATGGAGAACAGGAGCGGAGTTTTGCCGGTCCCGCCAGCGCTGATATTACCGATGCTCAAAGTCGGCAGGGGCGGACGCACCGACTTGAAAAGATGACGCTGATAGGCCGACACCCGGATTGCGGCAACGCCGGCATAGAGCGCGCCCAGCGGGGCAAGGACGACACCCAAAGGGCCACCAAGGATGCGCTCGCTACTCACTCCCCGCTCCACCACCTGACCTTTTTCATCTCACCACGAAAGTCCTGGAGCATGGCGGAAAACTCCTCGTCATCGCTGCGGTCGCGCAGTTCGGATGCGTCGTCCCCGTAGTAATAGAGTGATTCTTCGCCACTTTCCAAATCCACAATGTAACGCCCCTCGACACTTACCAGGGCGCGTTTGCGCACCCGCTTTTCGGCGTGCTCGCTGCGCACCGGCACGAAATCAACTTCGCTCTGGATGCGGGTGGCGGCGGGGTCACCAAGTTGAATAATGCCATCCTCAACCCGGTCGCCGGTAAGCACGGCGGCAATACTCGACAAATCAGTTCGGGGCAGGCCAGCAAGTTCCAGAATTGTCCCCGCCAGATCGACTTGAGAACAAAGATGCGAGGCTTTGGTGCCCGCATTGACTCCGGCCGGCAACCGCACCAACAAGGGTAAATCTGTTTGCTCAAAGTGAAGCGTTCGAGTGTGCCCGATGTAACCACGTTCACCAAGCTCTTCGCCATGGTCGGAAGTAAACACCACCAGGGTATTCTCCCAATCAGATCGCTCTTTCAGGGCCGCAATAATCTGCCCGAAGGCAGCGTCCACCGCCGCAACTTCCTCGTCATAGAAGGCTGCAAGTTGGGCTCGGTCGGCGCTGCTGGCAAGGGGTCCCTGTTGGCGCAGAATGTCATTTGCGAGTCCACCTTCAACCCAACCACGATATTCCGGGTCGGTGAAACTGGTTGCGGCGTGGTCTTCATAACTGGCATGGGGGTCGAAAAAGTGCAGGTACATGAACCAGGGATGCTCACCATCACGCTCGCTCAACCACTTGAGCCCACGGTTTGCAACATCCGCAGCCGAAGAACCACGATGTGGATCGGGCTGTTCCGCCGGGCTGTCATCCCAATACTGGAAGCCACGATTAAATCCCGACATCCGCCGCTGCTGCAACAGAAAGTTCGATTGAACCGCACCAGTCTCCCATCCGCCGGCACCAAAACGAGCGGCAAGGGTGCGCGGTTCGGACAGCTTGCTGTGCTCGCCCATCATTCTCATCACCCCATGCTCGGCCGGAAACTGACCGGTAAACAAGGTGGCCATACTCGGCATGGTCCACGAACTTACCCCAATCATGCCATCGAGGGTGACGGCATCCTCGCGCGCAAACCGGTCCAGTTGCGGAGTTGCCGGGTGCGCTCGATAACCGTAGGCACCCAGATGATCCTGGCGCAAAGTATCCACCACCACCAATAAAACATTTACCGGAGGTGACGCCTCCTTAGTGCACCCAGCCAACAGCAGCGCCCCGAGCAAAAGCACTCCGCAATGGCTTTCCGTGATGGCCGGAAGCGGTAGCGGATTAACCACGATGACGCGGGATTGCTCGATTATGGTACGGGGCTGGAACACGGTAGGTGAATGCTGACGGGCGTAAGCCCCAGGCAAGTCAATATGCTAACCTCACGATATGCCCAAAGCTTCCGGCGAAGCGGCCGACCAACTTGAATCTGCCCTGTTATATCTGGGCCGCTCCCCTCAGGAATTGGGGGTTGGCCTGGTTCTCCTTTTGGGCTCCGAACAAGTAATTTCTCTGGCCAAAAATGCCGGGCGCCGCCGGGCCGGAATGGTCGACTTCGCCATGATTCTGGCAGATGCTGTCCTCAGCAGTGAAAAAGTTCGTAATGCCGTGGTCAAGGCACTACTGGATAGCCTGCCGGAGCCACTCTTGTTACCTGAACTTATGCTGGATGAAGAGCACCATGAGCACCTTTCGCGTGCCGCCAAACTGGCAGTATTGGCGCAGGAACTTGGCAGTTCCGATGAGGAGTCATGGGAATCAGCCCGCCTCCATATTGTTGCTTGGGCGGCCATGATGCTAGCACCAGAAATGCTGGAAGATGACACCACCACCGCATCTTTGGGCGCAGACCCCAATCTCAACAACCATCCCGGTGCTTCCTCCAGCCAGCAACGAGCCAGCAAGATTTCCAAACCCTGCTCCATTAACGAATAGGCTATCGGTATCAACGTAGAAGGTATTTTCCTTTCCCGATTGATTAATGTAGTCAAGGAGTAACATCCTTGC
>NVRO01000197.1 GCA_002400895.1 Planctomycetota bacterium | reverse complement strand
GGCCCGGATCGGCTTGCAGATGTCGAGTAATTCGGGTAGACCATCAGTGCTGAGACCATGGTGGGGAATAATCAAGGTGGTGCTTAGTTGGTGAGTGTCTGGTAATGCCGCTGCCAACCAGCGCAACGCCGGACCCTCTTGATCACCAGTAATGAGCAACAGGTGATTAGCCCATTGCACCACAATTGCCTGGCCGCCGGCGTTGCCGCCACTTTGTGCGCTGACTGGAGCATTGAATAACCGCAGTGCAAAGGGGCTTAAGCCATGGATGGGCATATGACTGCCTTCGGGAGCTGCGAGGAAGCGGGCATCACCGCCTTTCGCCAACTCGCGCAGACCGGCCAAGTGGTCGCTGTCGCCGTGGCTGGCGACAAGTAAATCGGGAGCACGCCAGCGTTGCTTGGCTAACAATGGCCACAGCCGTCGCCGTACTAGTTCTTGCGGAGGGATAATGCGGCTGCCGAAATCGAAGATGAGACTGCGGTGGGCACTGGCGATAACTACCGCCAAACCGTGACCAACCGGTATTACTGCTACTCCGGGGCGGCTGGCTGGTGGTCTCCACAGACCGTGGGAAAATACCAATGCACTCACCCACAGAGCCCGGCGCAGTAGCTTGCGCCGACATCCGAGCAATAACAAGAGACTCCAGCAAACCAATGTCAGACGCCACCACTCCAGTTCCGGAACTACCAATGGGGTCCCCGGAAGGCCATCAAGCAGATTTAACAAGCCGCCTTCAAACTTACCAAGGGATTCAAGTAGCGTACTGGCGGGCCAATGGAAGACCGGCGTGCAGACCATCCACGATGCCAGGAGGCGTAGCGGCAGTAGTAAGCCCAGGATGGGAGTAAGCACGACAGACCATGG
Source organism: Planctomycetota bacterium (assembly GCA_002400895.1). The sequence continues at coordinate 3,723 of NVRO01000197.1, read as the reverse complement.
TTCGACCGTCCCGTGGATTGCATGTAGCCAGGGAGCGGTAGCCAATGATGCCGCCAGGGATGAGTAAGTGGCCTTGGCAATCAGCCGCAGTGGGCGTGGTAGCAGGCCATCGCCCGCTGTTTGCAACGCAGCAGGATGAGCGCGATTTACCCACAACAAACCGGCGGTGGCCGAATAGGAAAGAACCAGGCCAAGATTTCCTGCCCGTGGTGGGAGCAGCAGACATTCGCACCACAATGCCAGTGCCCACAGGCTTCCGCTCGGACAGTCGCGTCCACGGCTGCGCGCAAAGTCGCGCAGGCAGAGCACGCTTAGTGCGCGTACCACCGCGGGGCGAAAACCTGCAGCCAGTGCAGCCAGCGCCAACATTATCAGGCGCAGCCATTTAAAGGGAGCCGGCAAAAATGCAAGTAAACGGCGGAGGATTGCATCCAGGCACCACAAGTGCATGCCTGATACCGCCAGCAAATGCAACACCCCCAGGGAACGGTAGTGGGAGTAGCGGTCACTGCTAATGGCGTCTCCTTCTCCCAACACCAAGGCCCGGGCAAGACCTGCTTCTGATGGTGAGAGGCGTTCGTCAATGCGGTCCCGCAAGTGCTGGCGCAGCTGATCCAACCATGAGATCTGCGACTCGCTTTGAGCAGGCAGTGGTAAATATCTGGTGCTCATTCTGGTCAAGTATGCTTTTCCTCCGAACCAGCGGAGGAGCCCGCTTGCTTCAACCGCGCCAAAAGGTGGCCTGCTATTGGTGCTGAAGTTGATGGTGTTGTCCGCCGTTTTCAGAACTCCGCCCCAGTTGTCGTGGTGATCCCAGCGAATCTCAGTCACTTCTCCAATCAAGCGGGCCGGGCGGGCGGAACTGGTGGCACCGTCAATCGGGATGGTTCTGATTGTTGCCAGGGCAGCAGCTGCGGTCAGGATTAAAGCGGCACAAATACACCCACGTGACCTGCTCGTTACGAGGCTGGTGTGCAACGCAGTTAGTGGCAATAAGCAGGCAAGCAAGCAACCGCCCCATAAGCAGTACCTGAGCCAGGTGGACGATGATTCAGCTCCGCTTCCTGCCGGGTAAATGCAACTCCACCAACCCGTAGAAAGCACAAAAACCAGGGCGCTTGCGGGTAATAACCAGAATGGGGGGAAGCCAGGCTTTGCGCTCACCACTTGCGGACGTATCCGCTATCCGCAGTTGACACTAAACTTGCAGCATGTCTGTCAACTCTCCCGCCGCTCTCTACCCCGGCACCTTCGACCCGGTGACCCGCGGCCATCTCGACCTGATTCGTCGTGGCCTCGATTTATTCGGCAGCTTGCAAGTCGCAGTAGCCCTCAGCAAGTCGAAAGATACCTTGTTCACGGTTGATGAACGGGTGGCAATGTTGAGTGAGGAAACCGCGGACTGGGAGGGAGTTTCGGTAGTGAGTTTTCGTGGCCTGGTAGTCGACCACTGTCGCGCCCAGTCGATTCAGGTCATCTTGCGCGGAGTACGCACCATCTCGGACTTCGAGTATGAGTATCAAATGGCACTCACCAACCGGGCGCTGGAGGGAAAAATAGAAACTGTTTTTGTAATGCCTTCCGAGGAGTTTTCCTTTGTCTCTGCCCGCCTGATCAAGGAAGTTTATGCTTCCGGTGGTGACCTTGGCAGATTCCTGACCCCGGCGGTGCGCTCCGCCCTGGTCTCCGCCCTTCCGGTCGACAAATAACTCATGCACTTAATCAGCACCGAAGCCGCACCTGCAGCCATTGGTCCCTACAGCCAGGCGGTCTGTGCAGGTGGCTTTTTGTTCAGTTCCGGCCAGGTCGCCTTACGAACTGATGGCAGTCTGGTTGAGGGCGATGCCTCCACCCAGGCGGTTCAAGTTTTTTCCAATCTGGATGCAGTATTGGCTGCCGCCGGATGCAACCGTAACAGTGTGGTCAAGTGTGTCGTTTATCTGACCGACATGAATGACTTTGCTGCCGTCAACACCGTTTATGCCGATTGGTTCGGGGAGCATCGCCCGGCAAGAGCGTGCGTGGAAGTTTCGGGATTACCGAAGGGTGTCGCCGTTGAGATAGATCTGATTGCCGAACTCGCTTAGAGCACGCCCAGACTGTCAGCTGGGCTCACTGTGCGGCTTTGCCGAGGTGGTCACGCAGATTGTCGGCAAGTAGATTCAGGGTCAGAAGGGTTCCTCCCAGGGCGGCCGCAGGCATTACCAGCAGCCACCAGCAGTCGATTAATGGGTTGAGCGCAGCGAGGCCATCGGCGGCGAGCAGACCCCAGGAAACAGCCGGAGGCTCCACTCCCAGGCCGAGGAAACTGAGGAAGGCCTCCATCAGGATGACCCTGGGTACGGTGATTCCGACCATCACCAGGAGCGATGGTGCCATGTTGGGGAGTAAGTGCCGGCCAATGATGCGGGGAGTGGAGGCGCCCATGGTGTAGGCGGCCTGGACGAATGGCGCCTTGCGTAAGCGCAAGGCTTCGGCGCGGGCGACCCGGGCGGTAGGAACCCAGAACATAAAACCGACCGCAAAATAAAAGACGTGCATGCGTCCGATGCCGATGGTTGCAAGTTCGGCGCGATATTCGCTGAGCACCGAAAGCATGAACAGTACCACTACCACCATTGGCAGTGATTCAAGGCCATCCGCAATTCTCATCATGGTGCGCTCGGTACGACCACCGCGCAAGCCGGCGAAGGCGCCCCACGGTACCCCGATGGCGAGAGCAATAAAGCTGCCAAAAAGACCCACCGCCAGAGATACCCGCGCCCCGAATATCAATCGTGCTAATAAATCACGCCCCTTGGCGTCGGAGCCGAAGGCAAAATCACCGAACCAACTCGGAGCTTGCAGGCGAGAGTCAAGATTGATTGCGGCGGGATCGGCGAGTGGTAGCCAGGGAGCCAGCAGACTGCTTAGTGCCAACAAGCCGACCGCCATTAATCCGATGCGGGTGCTGCGGCTCATGACAGGGAATCGACCTGAGGATCGAGTTTGGCCAATAGCAAATCACCAATCAGCACAAGCAGGCCGAGAATGGCGGTGTAGGTGACGGTCACACCCAAGGCCAGGGTGTAATCGCGGTTAAGTGCAGCTTGTACGAAGTGGGCTCCGAGTCCGGGCAAAGCAAAGACTTGCTCGATGACCAGCGAGCCGGTCAGGATCCCAGCCGCAGCAGGACCAAGGAAAGCGACTACCGGTAATAAGGCCCGGCGCAGGATGTGGCGGCGGAGGATTATGCCGGAGCCCAGGCCACGCGCACGCGCCGCCTGCGCGGCAGGGGATTCAAGTGCTTCGAGTGCGGAGTTACGGCTGAGTCGGGCAAGTTGAGCGGCGAAGGGCAAGCCCAAGGCCAGGATCGGCATAACCAGATGAGACCAGCCACCTTGCCCGGCGGGTGGGAGCCATGACAACTGGAACGAAAACACTGCTATTAACGCCCCGGCGATGACAAAATTCGGCAACGACAAGGCGATGGTTGCCGCAGTACGTATCAAGTGGTCGGCGGCGTGAGCACGCCGGCTTGCAGCGAAAATACCGGCAGGAATCCCCACCAGCATCGCCACCAACAAAGCTCCGAGTCCAAGCATCAGCGACAATGGCAGGGCATCGGCAATGATGGCTTCAACCTGGTGTCCTCGATAGCGCAAGGAAGGACCGAATTCGAGTCTTAGCAAGCCCTTGAGCGAACGCAGATATTGAAGCGGCAGTGCTTCGTCCAGGTGGTAC
>NVRO01000196.1 GCA_002400895.1 Planctomycetota bacterium | reverse complement strand
AGGCAGGAGGTGCCGGAAAACGGCGTGGTTGCGGTGCCCAACGGCGTGCGAATTGGCTACTTCGACCAGCAGGTCGGGGAGATGAGTGGTTGCAATGCGGTCGAGCAGTCGGTGCGCGAAGCCGGCCGGGTGCATGATTTGTGCGGATTGTTGGAGTCGCTGGAGCATCAGATGGGGGATGCGAACTACTCCGGAGACCTCGACAAGTTGATGGCTCGCTATTCCGGCTTGCAAACCGAATACCAAACTCTTGGTGGTTATGACATCGAATCACGGGCACGCGAGTGTTTGGCGGGATTGGGCTTTTCCGACCAGCGGATGATGCAGGAAGTGGGTGAACTATCAGGTGGCTGGAAGATGCGGGTAGCGTTGGCCGGCATTTTGATTCAGATGCCTCAAATACTGCTTTTGGACGAGCCCACCAACCACCTTGATATCGAGTCGATAGTGTGGCTGGAAGAATTCATTCGCAGTTATCGTGGCACTGTCATCATGACTTGTCACGACCACGAATTCATGAATCGGGTAGTCAACCGTATCGTTGAAATCGACCAGGGCAAATTGCGCACTTTTCCCGGTGACTACGATTTCTATCTGGCTCAGCGCAAGTTGGAGGACCATCAACGCCACGCTGCATTCGAGCGGCAGCAGGCCCACATCGAACGCGAGATGAAGTGGATTAACTCATATCGTGCCAAGGCCCGCAAGGCGAGCGCCGCCCAGTCACGACTCAAGCGCCTCGACAAGCTCGAGAAACTGGATGCGCCACGCTCGCGGCGGCAGCGGGTACGCTTCAAAATCCCTCCGGTAAAACGTTCCGGCGATGACATTTTTGTCTGCGAGGAATTGGGCAAGTCGTTCGGCGACATCAATGTCTATACATCCCTGGATGTACATATACGTCGGGGCGAACGCTGGGTTCTACTCGGTGTTAATGGTGCCGGCAAGACCACCTTCCTGAAGTTGGTGATGGGGGAGTTGGAGGCAGATTACGGCAAGCTGAAGCGCGGGGTCGGCCTGGAAATTGGTTACTTTGCTCAGCATTCGACCGAATTGTTGCATCCCGATGCCACTGTCTGGAACACCATGTTCGGGGAGTTTCCAAGTGAATCGATGGGGGCTTTGCGCAAGTGTCTGGCGGCCTTCGGATTCGAAGAACACGACATGGAAAAGGCCACGCGCCATCTTTCGGGTGGTGAAAAAGCGCGGCTGGTATTGGCGCGGATGTTGTTCAATCCCCCCAATTTCCTGGTACTCGACGAACCCACCAATCACCTCGACATCGAGGCCAAACAGGCTCTGCTTGATGCCCTCTTGTCCTATACCGGGACGCTTTTATTCGTCAGCCACGACCGCCATTTCATGCAGGCGCTTGGCGACAAAGCGATGATCATCGAAGATGGGGAAGCGGAAGTCTTTCACCGTGGTTATTGCAATTATGTCGAGCTCAGTGGCCACGATGCACCCGGTGCTCCGGTGCGTGCCAGCTAGGGTTTTAGAAACCGCTCGCATTCACCAAGGATTACCTTGAGGGTCGGACTCGCTTGCTCGAAAGCCGCACTGGTGTTGTCGAGGCGTTGCCACTCAAGGTCAAAAGCAGCAGCGCGCCCACCCTGGGGAGTTGGCAAGAACAGGATTTGCTCGTCCATGCGAATGCCGAGTCCTTGCCAACCGGCACTGACCCGCACCCGTTTGCTCAGGGGATTGAGCATGTTTTCACCCAGAGACCAGTCCGCAGCGTTTTCCTGGTCCGCACCGAGCAGTGCAAGCAGGGTGCGAGGAAGGTCGATATGTGAGGTAGGTCGGGATTCGGTACCCGGAGGAATTCCCGGGCCGCGCATCATAAAGGGCACCTCTACCTGTTCGCGGCTGAAGTTGGTGGCATGACCCCAGATGCCGTGCTCCCAGAATTCCTCACCGTGGTCGCCGGTAATGATGACCACGGTGTTTTCGGCTTCGCCGCTCTGCTCGAGCTGCAGCAGGATTTGCGCGACAATCGTATCGGCGTAATGGACTGAGTTGCGATAGCGATTACGGATTCGTTGGCGTTGCTCGCTATCGGTGCCGAAGGAGATCGGGATGTAACGGATTTCCTCTTCGTAGGGGGTGAAGACCACGCTTTCGTCGGGGAAGTCGTAGGGCTGATGGGTAGCGTCGAGGAGGAAGAAGCTGAAGAAGGGAGTTTTGCTGTCCTCGCGTTGGCTTAACCACCTGGCAAATTCATCCGCTCCCTGCGCATCGCGTTCGGCGGGACTGCGACCGGGGAAGTCGTCGAATACCGAATCTTCGATGTCGACCCAGCAAGTGGAGCGAAAGGCGGGGAAGGTTTGGGCAGCAGCGGCGTAGATGCGAAAGTCATAGCCAGCCTGGTCGAGGCTGCGAATCAAGGGTGGCGAGGCTTTGGCTCGCAGCGCCGGTTTCCAGTAGGAGCCATGAATGCCATAGAGCAGGGTGAAAATACCGTGTTGAGTCCAGTTGCCGGCACTGAGGTGATTCTTGAAATTCCGCGACTGTTTCTGGAAGGCGAACATGTTCGGCGCGGTTTCGGCGTCGATGGCATCAGCCCTGAGGCAGTCCAGAACCAGAATCAGGAAGTTCGGTCTTGGTCCGTTGGCGGGTAATGCAGGATTTGGTATCTCCATCAACTCGCGCTTGTCCAGTTGTCCCAGGAAATCGCTGAGTGGCTCGGAGTGCATGGTTAGCGGGGCAGCGTCGATGCGTTCTGCAATCGGGCCTTTCAAGGCGGGGTCCACTCCGGCTTCCCAGAACTGCAGGGCAATAAAGCTGAATAATGAAGCGATAATGACCGCTCCCGCCCATCGGGTTTCAGCGCGCCCGGGTTGGCGGGCGGCGAACCAGGCCTGGGCGGGAAGCAGGACTGCGCTGAGTAACCCCAGCGGCAGGATATCAGCCCAACCGATGCTGATCGACTGCTCAACCCCGGGGGTGAACAGCACGCTCATCACCATTGCGTTGATGTGGAAGCCGTAAAATCCATGCAGTCTGGTGTCGATGAACAACACCAGTACGGCCAGAGTCCACACCGCTGCCATCGACCAGTTGCGCCTCGCACCGATACATGTACGGTTTAACAGCAAGCTGAGGCAACCCGGCACAAGGGAAAGGATGCCGATGCTGGAGACCAGTCCGAACACGCCGAAGCTTGCGACTTGCCATGAATCGGTCGGAGTTACCCGACCCAGGAAACTCAAGCTCAACAGGACTCCGAGCAGAATGTTTCCTGCCCATAACAGGAGTACCGAGGCGGATCTTTTCTCGTTCACGACGAGCAGAATATCAGTGCGGTTTTTCCCCGGTTTGAAACCCTAATCTTCGTTCGCGGATGAGTCTTGCCTCGCGGCTTCTGCGGGCCCGTTGCAGGCGCTTATTGCGCGGAGGCCGACTGACTCCATCCACCACAAGAAGCCGACAAAAATGACCAGGGATATCACCTGGCTCGACTTCACCTTGCGGCGCCGTCGGGGTGCTTTGTTGCCTGGTGCGTTCGATGAGGGGTCGTCGCTTTCGTCTTCGACATCACTTTCTTCTTTCTCATCGAGCGCAGCCAGAAGGGCGATGCCATCGTGGCGCATTTTTATTTCCTGCTCTGCGGAGATATCCGGCAAGCAGTCGGAAGAGCTCATGGTGTTTATCCGTACTTCACCACTGTCCAGGTCGGTTGATGTTCCCGTTTCGGATTCACAGGAAATGAGTTGCATGGCGGTATCTCCTAATTGGATTGTGTCACCCACCTTCAACCATGCTCTTTCCACTTTTTCGCCGTTGAAGAAAATACCATTTACCGATCCAATGTCACTGACGCGCAAGCTCTCTTCTACCCACTCGATAATGCAATGACCGCGCGAGATTTTGGGATCATTGAGGTTGATTTCGCATTTTCTGGACCTGCCGACCCGCATGATTCGACCACCGGCTCGCAGAGAATGGGAGACATCCCCTTGGGTTACTTTGAAATTAACGTTTGCGGTCATGTTTATTATTGGGCTTTCCTGCGCACTATCGGTCTGAAGGTAACTTTTATATGTCCACTATTTTTACTAAAAATAATGCCACTGTTGTTGCGCCACTCCGGTTTGTTGTCGTCTTTTTTGATGGAATTATAGCCATCGTATTGCTTGTCCAGAAGTTCATAAAGATTGTAAAACTTTAGTCCGTATTTTGCGTTATTTCTGGCGTAACTCCATTGCTCCTCGGAGGGGAGTGACAATCCATTCGACTTGCACCAATGTTTGACGTCAGCGGTGCTGACATCAGTCACGTATGGCTTCCTCTTGTCCCCCGCTTTGCCTCCAGCTTTTTTCCACTGAGCTATGGTGACAGGAGTTTGAGCAATATAAAATATCTCACGCCCTTCAGGGGTAATCAATACGAAAATAATACCACTGTCTTTGTGCCTGATTAACATCGGTAAGCCACCTGGTGAAGGTTGTCCACCAACTGTTTCAAATTTTTCATCAGAGACAAACGGTGGCAATTCCGACTTTTCTATCTCTTTTTTGGGTACGGATGAGGGCTCCGGAGGTTTCCACAACTTCAACAGACGGTCACGTGACGTGGTGTCTTCTGGCCGCTTTAAAAAATCATCT